>CAMZFJ010000171.1 GCA_947306025.1 uncultured Fibrobacter sp. | reverse complement strand
TTTCCGTTACCCGGACCGCCGAACTGGTGCATGTCGTCATTGACGCGTTCAAAAGTCTTGCACTTGTCTGTACTGCGGTAGATGCCAATCGGATCGCCAGACTTTGCGGCTCCCCAGATGAAAATCGTTTCGTAGTCGGCTCCTTCCTTAGCTTTGCCGATACCCACGGCGATTGCGGTTGAAGCGCCTTCACAGCGGTTCCAACTCTTGCCGCCGTCTTCAGTGTAGGCGAGGCCGTATTCCGTGAATCCCTTGGGCTGCCAGACTTGAGCCTGGTCCATGGGGACCCACAGATGTCCTTCTCTCTTAGGAACGGTGCGGATGAGGCCACCGCCGTTGTAGTATTCGCCAGCCTGTTCGTTCTGCAAACGGGCTTCAGCTTCTGCAAAAGTCTTGCCGCCGTCAGTAGATCTGTAAAGCGAGCCCATGCCGCCCATGACGTAGAACGTTTTTGGATCCACCGGGTCTGCGACAATGCGGGAATAGTTTGTCTGGGTGCCGGTTTCAACGGCGGTCCAAGAGGCGCCATTGTCATCGGAGCGGTAAACGGTGGCGCCCTGGTCTGGGCGGTGCAACATGATTTTGCCGTCAGCGGAAAGTACCACCAAGCCTTTCGGGCCTTTGAGCGAGGTCTTTACGCTGTCCCATGTCTTGCCCATGTCATCGCTGCGGTACATCACGTTGAAATTCTGAGAATCGTACTTGCCGTAAACGGTAATCACACCTGTGCGTACCAAGCTTCCGGTGAGCGGGGCATAACCCATGCTTTCGGTGGTGCCGATGGTCGGCTTGTGGCGCTGGGCGCTTTGCTTGATGTCCGTGTAGACGGCGCCGTCGTAGTCGCCAATAGCAGTGACCAGCGGGCCTCCCGGAATGCTCACGATGTCGAGGGGCACAGTTTCTTCGATACCCTTGGACATGAACTTCCAGAGAGGAACCTTTGCAGAGACGTCTTCGGTCATGAAGATGCCGTTACCGCTTGTGACCCAGGCCTGCTTGTTGTTGAACGGGTTGATTTCAAGAGAACCCGCCCAGTGGATGGCGTTGCCCGGAATCCAATCGGTGCCGTTGGCGTCAATGTTCGGGATGTCGTTGTAATGCTGACCGTGATTCCATGTCTTGCCGCCGTCAGTGGTGGCGTAGATGCGGTCGCCGTAATTCTCTTTCTCGTCTTTGGTCACATGGCGGCCGGTGTACTTGCCCAGCGTCGAAATCACAATGTGGTTCTTGTCCTTGGGGTCAATGGCGACGCCGCCGTAAGAGCTCTTGTCCTTTTCGTAGCTCTTGGTGGTGCTGCCTTCGTGTTCCACGGAATCGCTCGGGGTGAGGTCCGTCCACGTGCCGCCAGCGATGTTGTACTTGTAAAAGCCACCGCTGGCGATGTTATACGGACCGGGGCCGTCGGCGAACGTCACGTACATGTCGCCGTCAACAATCTTTGCACGGTGCGGCATGAGTCCAGTGGGGACGCCCTTGATGGCTTCCCAGGTAGCGCCGCCGTCGTGGCTGACTTGCAAATTATCCTTGGTTTCGGAAATGCCGATGTAGATGGTCTTGGTGGAACCATCGGCGTTCTTGCCCTGCGATTCGTCGAACATCACGAAGCTGATGCCGTTCACGCCGTTCAGGCTGGATTCTGTTGCGGTCGAGAGCGCGACTTTGTAGGCGCTTGTCCAAGTTTTGCCGTAGTCGGTACTCTTGTAAAGTCCCTTGGTGCGGCTACCGCAGAAGATGATGTTTCCCTTGTTGGGGTCCACGGCGAGCTTCTCGCCGGTCTGGCGGCCCATGCCGTTACCGTGGGCGAGCATTTCGACATAGCTCGTGTCCCATGTGGCGCCGAAATCTTCACTGCGGAGCACTGCCGTGCGGCCCTTGCTAAAATAGCCGGTTCCTGCCAGCACGTAAATGCGCTTGGGGTCGTTGGGGTCGAGAGCGAAAGCTTCGGTGCCGTAAAGACCCTTGTCGTTTTCCGAGATGAAGTCCATCAGCGGAATCCAGGTTTTGTTTTCAAAGTCAAAGCGGTAAATGCCGCCCACGTCGGTGCGGGCGTACAAGACGTTTTCAGCCTTCGGGTGGAACATTACAGCGGAAACGAATCCGCCGCCGTCAAAGCGCACGTTGCCCCATTCGTACTTTTCGGCGCTTACGTTTGTGGCAAGTGCGGACAAGGCGGCGATGCCGATTATTGAAATTTTACCAAACATATCGTCTCCGTTAAAATTTTGAGAACAATTAAACCTTTGCAACTATGGATAATATAGATAAATATTTGAAAAATGAATCTTATATAAATGTTAAAATGAGAAGATTTTTGAGAACATTTTGGCGAGTCATCCCCCGAACGCCGTATAGCGACCCCCGAAAAAATGCCATATACAAAAAAGACCCTCGACTAAAACGAGGGTGATAATTGAAGGTGTTCGTCATCCTCACGCCTGTCCTCGCTTGACGGGGAAGGGTGAGGCATAAAGGAAAATAATAGATTCCCGCGTTCGCAGGAATGACGAATTATGTTCGCAGCATCTTGCTTTTAAGTTTTCTAGTAACTAGTAGCTAGTAACTGCGACGAAGTCGCGAAATTATTCAGCGCCGGTGCCGAGTCCTTTAAACGGAACATATCTAATCTGGTTCTTGTCGTCGATGATGACGGCAACGCCAGTCAAGAAGTACGGCCAGTGTCTCGATGCCGGATCGTGGAATCTGTAATTGACCGTTCCGTTCGAGGCGTAAACGGAGAGCGGGAGGATGAAATCGTCGTGAGAGCAAATGACGCGGAACTTGTTCATGGAAGCGTAGTCCGGTGCGATATGCGTCTTGACAATCTCTTCGGTTTTTTCCTTGAGATCGTATAATGCGTCGGAGTAAAGGTTGTCGTAGGCCCAACCGGCAATGACGAGTCGCACGTTTTTGGTCGAGTCATCGTAGAATTTATAACGTTCTTTGTCCTTTTTGTACCAACTGATGGAGTAAAGATCCGAAGAATCGTGCGGGAATGTTTGTTGTCCGCGGCCTTGCGCGATGTAGAAACATGTTTGTTCCGTGCGAAGGTATTTCGTGTGTGTGTATACGAATTCGTCGGCGCTAATGAGCTTTTTCCCGACCGCGATGGCTTGCCTTACTCCGTCGGACGGTTCTCCATTGGTGGAGTCGGGTTCGTTTTCCCAATAGGTTAGCGGGGTTTCCTTGTCAAATTGGGATCTGTCGCGTTCGCCGTGGCGGATTACGAAAACAGCCTTTTCGTTGCAGCGGACGGTCTTGAACACGTCGGCGATGTCTGCAAGTCCGATGGAGTCAATGGCGATTGTAGCGACAGGCGTTTCAACGCAGGTCGGGTCGGTCGGTGTTGCCGAAGAACTAGATGGCGGTAACAGTGTTACGGAGGAGCTGGACTGGTTGACTGCAGTTTCTGAGCTGGAGCTTGCAGCGTCAGCGGAACTTGCTGGGAGTTGTTCAGTCGAAGAACTGGAAATCTGAGCCGGTTGTTGGTCGCTGGAACTCTGTGCAGCTGGGTTGTAGATGGTGGGCGATGCATCGTCACCGCAGGCGCCCAAAAGGGCTGCCGATAGGAGGGCTCCGCTAAAAGCTAAAGAAATACGTGAAAATTTATGCATTTCGAAAAAATCCTTGTTTTATCTCTTTAAATTTATTTTCGCAGACCCATTTCTTCAAGTAAATTTTTTCAAAACCCCTCTAAAATTACTCACCAACCACTAACCACTGCCTACTTCCTACTTCCTACTATCCCATTATAGTTAATCTCATTTCTACGCTTTAATTCTTTATTCAGCGGCCAATAAATGGTGGCAAAGACTACATAGCCAATCAAAAGTACAATCCAGTGGTTGAGTCCAAAGCCGATCTCCACATAGCGCATCGTTATGAACATGAACGGTCCCGCAATTAGAAACAGCGGAAGCTGCCTGCATTGGTCTCCGAGCGAAAAACGGCTCTCGTAGCTCACGATGGAGTTCATCATCGGGAAACTGGTGCAAAAGCCACCCATCAAGCGCTTGATAAGCATAAGTCCCGAAACAACACCTGCAATAGCGGGCGCCTTGATGTAAATCGGGAGCGGGGTCTTGTAGCGCACGCCGGACTTGTACTTTTGCTTTTGGAAAAAGATAACGCCAATAATAAAGTCAAAAATGCAGGCTCCAATAAAGTAAGCTTCGCCTTGGGGAATGCGTGAGTGCAGGAATGTTCCGAGTGCCACAAAAAAGGCAAGCCCGGCGATGATGGAGGCGACGATTGGCACTTTGACTTTGTAGTGCAAAATGCGTACAATATGTACATATAACATGCACATAAATCCAGAAACGGCGTTTTCGGTCCCCATCGGGAGTCCAACAGCAATGTAGGCGAAACCGCAAGGGATGGGGATGGTGGCGGTAACGGCCTTGAGCTGCGGGTCCTTGAGGTAGGCGCTCAAAGTTCCAAGGGCGGTGACCATGAAAATCAGCAACCAATCGTAGCCTGAAAAATGAAAATTTAACGATTCTAACATCGAACGTAAAAAATAGAAAAGTAAGCGCCTTTTCAAATTTTCCATTATAGATTTATTTTTGATACTACCCATGCCGATAGATATCTGAAAAGCGAGGTTTTTATGCTTTCGATTCCGTCTTATTGGTATTTTATCCCAGTGGCAGCGCTTATTGCTCTGGGAATGGCTCTCTTCTTCTATCGTTTTATGAAACGCGCCCCCGAAGGCAATGATAAGATGAAGGAAATCGCTCATTATGTGCGCGTGGGAGCTTACGCTTATCTCAAAAAGCAATACCGGACGATATCGGTGGTCTTTGTAGTGCTGTTCGTTGTTTTTGTTGTTTTGGCGGTGCTAGGAATCCAAAACCCGTTTGTGCCGATTGCGTTTTTGACCGGGGGCTTTTTCAGTGGCCTTTGCGGTTTCTTGGGCATGAAAACGGCAACGTATGCGAGTTCCCGAACGGCGAATGGAGCCATGTCGAGCTTGAACCGCGGGCTTGTCATCGCTTTTAGAAGCGGCGCCGTGATGGGGCTTATCGTTGTGGGGTTTGGGCTTTTAGATATTTCGGCCTGGTTCTTCTTGCTCAATTACATTTACGACAACAATGTTTGGGGCTTTGGTGCCGATATTGCATCTAAACTTTCGCTTGGCGTTTGGAATGCGGACTTGGTCGCTAACGCAGAATGGGCTCATGCTAAGATGGTGGAAATTACGACGACCATGCTTACGTTTGGCATGGGTGCTTCGTTGCAGGCGCTGTTTGCCCGCGTGGGTGGCGGTATCTATACGAAGGCGGCGGATGTCGGGGCAGACCTCGTGGGTAAAGTCGAGGCGGG
>CAMZFJ010000170.1 GCA_947306025.1 uncultured Fibrobacter sp. | reverse complement strand
CTAGCCTTCAACTTTTTAGCGATTTCGCGAGCAGCCTTTTTCAAGCCCTTTTCCATGCCCTTTTCCATGCCTTTTTGCAAACCGGTTTCAATGGCAAACTGTTCGATGGCGTAGGCATCCCATTTGGCTTTCTGTGCTTCGTCAATCATCTTCTGTTCCTCTTTCGATAATTTAGCCATTTCGGCAACAGGAAACAAGAGCTCGAATGCCGACTTAGCATACTGCTTGGGCATCTGCGTCAAGTTTTTCATGTTCTTGAGCGCGTATAGCCCCTTGTCAAGCACGGTTTCAAGCTCGTCCAGCGGCTTCTTAAACTTGAGCAATTCTACAAATGCAAAACAGAGCGTGTCGCTAATGCAACTGCCGTTCACTTCACGAAGCTTTGCGCGACGAATATAGCGGTCGTCATCAAAGATGTTGAATTCCATGATTACCACCGTAATGATTGGACTCAATTCATAATTATAGGCCTTGCCACGTTCCCCCTGAGCAACAATCGTCTGCGAAGCGTAATAGATTGCGCGGTTCACTACATTTTTCTGGCTTAAAATTTGCACTTCGATGATGAACCGTCGCCCAGCGGAATCGATGCAATACAGGTCGAAAATCGTGGTGCGGTTTTCGTTCGATCCGTCGTTGAATTCCTTATCGCGAGACTGAACATCCACAATCGGTGATGCAATTTCGCCCTCCAAGACTGCATTCAAGAGCGCCATCAAGCAAACCTTATTTTGTGTATCTGGATTGAAAGCCTTCTTAAAAGTTCTGTCAAGGAGAAGGTCGGCATAGACCCCTGCCCCCTTGAATTCCTCATAAGTCTTAGCCTCACCCATTACATTTCCGACAATAATTTCAGCCTGATCAGAATCGCTATTATTAGTTCGATTATCCATTATCTATCCATCATTCTATTCCCAGTTACGCTGAGACCGCTGGCAAAGAACATCTCTACCCTTTATATTAACACACATTAGCGAGGCATTTGGACTAATTTTTTTTGTAAAAAAAACACCCCGGAGGTTTTGCCTTCGGAGTGTTTGATGCTTTCGGAGTGATTGATACTTTAGGAATTATATGAACTTTATCTTGCGACAGAGGTCATGAAGGTCTTACGACCGTCGATGCTCTTGAGCATGTAAACGCCCTTGGTAAAGCCTGCATCCATCAAAGCGGCGCCAGCCTTCTTGCCCTTCATATCAACAGTTCCCAAAAGCTTTCCGTTTACGTTGTACACATTATAGACTTTGGAACCCGAAGCTGCAAGCCTTACACCGTTCTTGATGCCGACTTCGCTCACATCGCCAAGAGAGAACCAATCCACGTTCACGTTGTCGCCGGTAATCACAAGACGGATCACATGAGTACCCTTGGTAAGCTTGGCCTTGCCGCCATCGAATTCCTTGTAAACGCTCCAATCTTCGCCGGTCTGCGGAACATTGATGGTATCGCCAATAGCCTTGCCGTCGGCCAAGAAGCAGAAGCTCGCGCCATTTTCCATGCCAGTAGAAGCCGAAGCCTTGATAGCATAGTCGCCGTCTTCCGGAACTTCGACCGTGTATTCGAGCCATTCGCCAGAAGCCGTGTAGCCAATGGCCATGCCCGTGCCACCTTCGACAATATCAACGCCCAAATCTTCACGGAACTTGGCATCGCCCTGATTTTCGGAATCGTTGTCGCTATAGGAATCCACATCACCGCCGCGACCCGTTCCCGGAATGTCGTACTTTTCGGCTTCAATCTTTGCCGGGAGTTTCACCGCCACGCTATCATACGGAACCTGCGGAGTCGGCGGAGTAGTGCCGCTGCCTTCGAAACCCCAAGCCTTGATAGCCATGGTCGAATCCTTATCGCCCTTGAACACGAGGAACAACTGTTCCACAATACCTTTGAGGCCTGTCACTTCGCAATAGTTGTCCGCAAAGGAATTCTTGTTGCCGGTATTCTTGAGAGTGCAAGTGCCAGCGAGCGTTCCCGTTGCAGAACCCGTATGGATTTCAATCTTGTTGCCATCGGCAGTGCTTGCCGCCTGCACCACAAAACCCGTTGCGGCCGTACCAAAGTCCACGCCACTCACGCGAATCCAGGATTCCTTGGTGGAGAGCGGAAGCAAGAGGTGTTCGGCGACCTTGCCCGGAGCCCAGTTAGAACGGCTGCGGATGCCCTTCTGCTTAGAACTCGTGAGAGCCGGGTACCAGTCATACGGATCAAAGTTTTCAATCTGCTTCGGGCCTTCCTTCGTGAAAGTCAGCTGCTTCATCGTGCCATCCGCATTGTAGGTAAATTCATCGACACTTACGCTACGGTGGTAAGCCGGGTTCGGATTCGGCCTTCCATCTTCAGCGGGGATTTTTTCCAAACCGTCGTAACCATCAGCAATGCGGCGGTCATGATAAGCTACGTACCAATGGCCCTTGAATTCGGCAATGCCATGATGGTTGTTATTATTGGCATTAATGTTCTGGCCGCCAATGTTTGGGTTCCCCATGAAGATACCCTTATATTCGTAAGGTCCCATCGGGTTCTTGGACATACCGTAAGCAATACGCAAATCAGCCGTACTGTAAGAGAGGTAGTAATTGCCTTTGTACTTGTGGATGTAAGAGGCTTCCATTGCCTTCGGGCCGCCAATCTTCAGCTGGGTCTTGGAACTCACATCGAAGCCCTTCATATCCCTGTTAAACTTGTAGATATTGAAGATGTTATTGTTGTTATTGGCTGCCGGGCGGCTATTGCTTTCGCCACCGCCAAACGTGAAGTAGCCCGATCCATCGTCATCGAAGAAAATTGCCGGGTCAAAGCACCAACCGATACCGTCGCAGTCCGCAATACCGCCACCCCAGTTGTTGATAAGCTTCTTTTCCCCTCCAAGAGGATTTGTCCAAGGGCCGGCAATGCTGTCGGCACCAATAAGGCCGATACCGCCACCACCGCCATCCGGGAACACAATGTAAAGTCTGTGGTCGTTGGGATTTACCGCAATACCGGAGGCCCAAATATCACCAATGCCATCGACCTTGCGGGCATCGTAAATGATACCGAAGTCGGTCCAGTTTTTCATATCCTTGGTGCGGAAACCGTAAAGGGCCTTGATATCGTAGCCGTTGGCGTTTGCTACAGCCGGGTCATCCGAGTCCGTGATGACGTAGAAATAGGTATCATCAGCGGCGGCACCCGGGTCCGCCAAATAGTGATAAGCTGAAATCGGGTTATCGGCAAGCGCGCCTACACCAAAGCCCGCCACCATTCCAAGCATTGTTACGCTCTTAAGTAGTCTCATTGTTCACTCCTCAAGATCGACCACACACCGTGAGTCCATCTCTTTTTTATAAAATTACCTCACAAAACGCCAAAAGACCCACGAAAAATCGTAGGTCTCATGGACAAAAAGTCAATAGGTTTAGACTAGAGACGAAAGACGAGAGAGGCTTAGCGAGTGGTGCGGACTCTTGCCACCGCGCCGTTGTAACGGTTACGGATGATGCAAACGCCCTGCACATTCCTGGACTGCGGATTGTCGCGCCAGAGCTTCTTTGCTTCGTGGATATTGCGAGCCGTGAAGCTAGAAACTTTCTTGCCGCTCAAATCAAACACATCGAAGTTAGCGACAGCATCTGCACCAAGCACCCTAAAGCCCTTGATACCAATCGTTTCTTCGTCCGGGTCCTTCGCGTCCTTACCAGCTGCAAAGGTCATGTAGTCGATATCGAACCAGTCGCCCGTAATGGCAAAGCGGAGGATATGTTCACCAGCCGGGAGCGTCACGTTAGCCTTGACCTTCACAAAGTCATCCCAGCTGTCGCCCGCCACCGGAACTTCGGCAATGGACTTGTCGTCAATGGAGAGCGTAAAACTAGCCGTAGAATTGTCCGTCGCTACAGAAGCAAACATCGTATAGTAGCCAGCTTCCTTCACGTTCACGGTGTACTCAAGCCATTCGCCGGACTGGTTGTAGCCAACGATATAGCCGGTTGCCTTCTTGTAAATATCAACGCCAGTACCTTCACGGTAGCTCGTGCCACCATTTTCAATGCCATGGTCTTCGGAATCATTTTCGCTGTAAGACTTGATTTCGCTACCGCGACCAGAGCCCGGAATGTCGAAGTCTTCCATTTCAATCTTGCCCGGGATTTCCCAAGCCTTGCCGCTAAATGGTTTCTGCGGTTCCGGCGGAGTCGTGCCACTGCCTTCGAAGCCCCAAGCTTTCACGGCCATGGTAGAATCCCTATCGCCCTTGAACACGAGGAACAACTGCTTTACAATGCCCTTGAGCCCTTCCACTTCGCACTTGTTTTCGGCATAGATATTCTTGTTGCCAGTATTCTTGAGCGTGCAAGTACCCGCCAAGGTACCCGTTGCAGAACCGGTGCGGATTTCAATCTTGTTGTTATCGGCAGCGCTTGCAGCTTCGACAGTGAAGCCCGTTGCAGCCGTACCAAAGTCAACACCCGAAACGCGGAGCCAGGCTTCCTTAGAGGAAAGCGGGAGCAACACGTGTTCGGCAGCCTTGCCCGGCACAAAGTTAGAGCGGCTGCGGATACCCTTCTGCTTGGAGCTCGTGAGAGCCGGATACCAATCGTACGGATCAAAGTTTTCAATCTGTTCCGGACCTTCATCCGTTACCTTGACCGTCTGGATTGTACCATCGGCATTATAGAACATTTCGTCAACGGAAACGCTACGGTGGTAGCCTTCGTTCGGCTTTGCGCGACCGTCATCGGCCGGGATGATTTCCAAGCCATTGTGGCCCTTGGCAATACGGCGGTCATGATACACCACGTAAGAGTGGCCCTTGAATTCGGCAATACCATGGTGGTTATTGTTACCGTTGATGCTACGGCCGTTCATGCTCGGGTCGCCAAGAATGGTACCCTTCCAAGTGTACGGGCCCATTACGTTGTTCGATGTACCGTAGTCAATCGTCGGAGCGCCCTGCTGCCATCCGGTACTGTAAGAGAAGTAGTAAGTACCCTTGTGCTTGTGGATGTAAGAAGCTTCAAGCATCTTGCGGGTCGGCAAGTTGTTCACCTTCACGTGAGAACCGTTGCCCACCGGAGCATCCTTCGCATCGTTCAACTTGACAATATCAAAGTTGTCTGTGTTCGGGCGGCTATTGCTTTCGCCACCGCCCCACGTCACATAGGTGGTTCCATCGTCATCGATGAAGATACCCGGGTCAAAGCACCACGAAACACCATCGCAACCAATAATGCCGCGACCGCCAACAAGCTTATCCTTGCCCTGGCCCACAGCGTTTGTCCAAGGACCTTCAATCGCAGGCGCCTTGATGTAGCCAATGCCGCCGCCACCGCCATCCGGGAACAC
>CAMZFJ010000169.1 GCA_947306025.1 uncultured Fibrobacter sp. | reverse complement strand
CGTCGGCAAGCTGGTCGCCGAGGTACATGGAGATGATTGCCGGAGGAGCTTCGTTTGCGCCAAGGCGGTGGTCGTTACCGGCACTTGCAACAGCCATACGGAGAAGGTCTGCGTGGGTATCGACAGCATAAATGACAGCGCAAAGAGTGGTGAGGAAAATAGCGTTCTGGTGCGGATCCTTACCCGGGTTCAAGAGGTTGGTCTTGCCGTAGTTCACGGACCAGTTGTTGTGCTTGCCAGAACCGTTGATGCCTGCGAACGGTTTTTCGTGGAGGAGGCAGACGAGTCCGTGGCGGTCAGCGACCTGGCGGAGGACTTCCATAATCTGCATGTTGTGGTCGCAAGCGAGGTTCACTTCTTCGAACATCGGAGCAAGTTCGAACTGAGCCGGAGCGACTTCGTTGTGGCGGGTCTTTGCCGGAATGCCGAGCTTCCAGAGTTCCTTTTCCACATCGTTCATGAAGTTCAAGATGCGAGCCGGAATGCTACCGAAGTAGTGGTCTTCCATCTGCTGGTGCTTAGCCGGAGCTGCACCGAACAAGGTGCGGCCTGCCTGGTAAAGGTCCGGACGCTGGAGGTAGAAGCGCTTGTCGACGAGGAAGTATTCCTGTTCGGCACCGAGAGTGACGTTCACCTTCTGCGGAGCGACGCCGAAGAGACCCATGAGGCGGTCGGCAGATTTCTGCAAAGCCTGGATGGAACGGAGAAGCGGAGTCTTCTTGTCAAGTGCTTCGCCAGTGTAGCTACAGAAAGCGGTCGGGATGCAGAGCGTTGCACCGTTGCCGTGACGCTTGATGAATGCCGGAGAGGTCGGGTCCCAAGCTGTATAGCCGCGGGCTTCAAACGTAGAGCGAAGGCCGCCGCTCGGGAAGGAAGATGCATCCGGTTCGCCGACAATCAAGTTCTTGCCGCTGAAAGCGAGAATGGCTTTGCCATTTTCGGGTTCAAGGAAGGAGTCGTGCTTTTCGGCGGTAGAGCCGGTGAGCGGCTGGAACCAGTGAGTAAAGTGAGTTGCGCCGCGGTCGATAGCCCACTTTTTCATAGCGTGAGCGACTTCGCCAGCGATGCTCGGATCGAGCGGTGCGCCGTCGTCAATCGTTGCGAACAACTTTTTGCAAATTTCTTTCGGGAGGTAGGTACGCATGGCGTCTGCGTTAAATACGTCCTCGCCGTAAAAGTCGATGTTTGCAGGTGCTGCAGGAAGGTTTGCGCCAGCTGCTTCGCTAGCGATTTCTTTGATAGCTTTTAATCTGTATTCGTTGCTCATGGCAATCTCCTTAAGTTTTTTTTTTTTCGCAGCCTTATAAGCGAAAAGTGTGCCAATTCGGAAATTTGCCTGAAAAACCGCTAAATTCGTGAGAAAACGAAAAAATGAAAATCAGCGGCGCTTTTATTTCGCGTTATGAAAATTACAGATTTTGAAAAATTGTGAGTGGAATTACAAAATATGTAAACGATGCTTTGCTGTAGGGAGGTTATGCTTTGGATAGGCTAGTTCACTATGCAGGTATTATCGATTGAAGATTGAAAATAGACAAGAAAGCTGAATTTTTAGCTGGAAAACGCATTTTACATTTTGTGTAGCAACGCTGTTCCTTGAATTTTGGCCATTTATTTGATACTCTTCAGGCGTGAATTCCTCTATTCTCTAAAATCTTATGTGTATTACAAAGTGATTTCGTCGGTGTCGGCGGAAAAAGAAGTGAGAAAAGCGAGGTCCTATGACACAACCCATCAACGGTAAATTTGAAATGCCGTCTCTTCCGTATGCTGCAAGTGACTTGGCTCCGGTTTTGAGTGCCGAAACGATCGAGTTCCATTACGGCAAGCATTTGCAATTTCTCGCCATTCTCAACTATGATTTTTGACATGTATCGCTCGGTTTATTTTCCTTTGAAACGATGAATTCGTAGTTCTTAAAATAACTTCTTACAGATTTGGACATCGCGACAAAAGCTGTATTTTCGGAGCAAACTGATTCAAAAGGAACTATAAAATTTTTTCTAGAACCTATGTTCCTTGCAGTGCTGCAAGGCTTCTTTGAGGTTTTTGAACATGGGCTTTTCGAACTTTTCGTAACCGACTTTCGCGAGCCCATCGTAGAAAAACATGCCGGGCGTTACGCGGGCGGCCTCGTCGCCCATGCGGGAAATGTCTTTGTCTGAAATTCCTTCGGGCAATATGTCGCTGTAATCTTCTTTGAATGGCTTGCGATTATAGAAAATGTTTCCTAAAAAAACGTCCAATTCGTTTTCTGTCTTTTGCCTAAAGAAGTAAAAGTATCCTTCGCGGTTCCAGCCGTGAAATTTTAGGTCTTCGGCAACAATGAAGTCAAGACCGTGTGAAACGGTTTCGCAGCCGCCTTCCGTGAGGTTGAATTTTTCGCATGAATAAAATGGGGTCTTGAGTTGTGGGGCAGAATAATCACCGTATTTGCAGCGAGTGCTGTCTGTATAGCAGGGCTGGTAATCGAGGCTTGTTCCGTAGGATATTTTGGGTAGATTGGTGGCGAAATTCAGATAAAATTTTCCGTCAACGTGATAGCATTCCAAACTTTCGTCGATTCCTGAAGTTTGTCCGTGAACGGGAATCGTATTTTTACTAGCATAGTTTCTAATTTCACAACCCCCTTTCCAGTCATCCCTGTAACAAGGAATCCAGTTTGGATTTTTAAGTTTCGGGATAATTTTGTTATCCTCATCGTCATCAAATTTTGTTTGCAATTCGTAGCTTTCGGGAATGATTCGCTTTTCTTTTTTGAAATCTGGTTTGCATTTTCCGACAAGCTTTGCCTTGAAGGTACGTGACTGATGTGCGGCTTCAAAATGTGGGCAAATGCAGACGAGGTCTGCCATCCAATAGCCGGTAAATACTTTATTATAAAAACGCTTTAGGAATTTCTCTGCCGAGTCTCTTTCGTACAAGGATGCATCAATGGATGCGTAATTCCATTCCAGTTTAGGAACCGCGAATTTTTTTAGAGAATCTATGGTGGATAAGGTGTTTGTGCGACATTGCTTGTCGATATCCCTTGGATTTCCTAAGTCGTAGTTGAATCGCTTAAAGTTGCTTCGCTTATCGCCTTCGAAACTGGGCCAAAGTGAATGGGCCCAGAAGTGGTGCTCGCAATCGATTGAATCAGGAATCGCTTGTTTCCCTGGCTGCGGTTTTAAATCGGGGAGTGGTTGCTGTTCGTCGAGCAGCAACAATCTGTAATGACTCTCGTCTTCGAATGAGGCACAGAATTGAACAGGGCCTTTACTCCAAGCAGATTCAGCAAGGAATACGAAAAGAAAAATCATCACGAATATAGGCATTGCTCTGTATTTCATTTGATAACCTTCCTTTCGATGCAGAATTCTTGCCAATTCTTATTGGTATAGTAGTCGTAATTCTTCCCATGTATTTTTAATTCGCTGTTGCTCCACGGCTCTATTGCCAGTTGTTTTTTCTTGTTGAATTTGATTTTGGACGGGCATTTTCCTGTGATCAAAATTTCGTATTCGATATGCTTATTTACTTTGTCAAAGTTGCATTCCATGGATATGTCCCATGTAATCGGAATGTTTTTGCCGTAGAGTTGCTTTAGCTGTGGCGTTGTTGCAGAAAAGGCGGTGTCGGCTGATAAATCAATGTATTCGGGAAGGATTGCGGTGTTGTTCCGACGCCAATAACTTTGCCCGTGGCATGTGTCTTCTTCTACAAAATGGCCTAGCTTGAATTTGCCAATTTCAGGGAAGTCCCATGCTGTGATATTTTCCATTTTAGCGGTGCCACTGCAATAAATGTCACTGTATCGGTTACCGTCAGATGTTTCAAATAGCGTTACCTTTGGAATATTTTCAAATGTTTCGGTGCGGTGAAGAATTGGTTGCTTCCCTTCGATGTGGCAATAGTGGGCGACCGGCATGGATTTTACGCATGGGCCGACGAGCAAAACATCGAATTCCTTTTCTTTGCGTTTTACTTTGTGGCCGTTGCAGTCGCTCTCGCTTTGGCTTCCGCGGAAAATTTTCCCGTAAAACTTGGGAAGGATTTCTTTTGCATTTTCTAGATGGTAAACATTGCTTTCAAGAGATGAATCAATCAGGTTTCGAGGAAAATTGTTGAATGTAGTTTGGCTGTAGCTCCGTGATATTTCAATGCCTTTTGCTTTATGAATGAGTGATGTCTTGTAGCTGTTGTCGCTCGTGAAAGTGATGCAATAGGCAGGAATGTTGTCTGGAATTTCGCTTGAGGTTGCGAAAGAGAATAAAAGGGTGATGCCTAGAAATAGGATGGAGGCAAATGTTTTTCTGATCATTTTTTACCTCCAATCTGGACCGAATTTTTCAAGGGCTGTTCTTTGCAAGTATTGATTGCGTCTTGCATTGAATTAAGCTTTATGTCGATTCGGCCTTCTTTTTTAGTGCCCGAGAAAAACTGCATTCCTTTTGCGTTTTGAACAGATGATGTGCTGAGTGCTATAGCGTCATTTTTTGAAAATTTCCATGGTAATGTTATTGTGTAATTGATTTTGTGAGTTCGTTCCTGTTCCGCCCTCTCCATGAATCGCGAGACATTGTTTTCTGATTTCATGTCAAGGTAAAGTCGTAATGCGTCGAGATTCCATTCTGTCAATTGACCCTTTTCGTTGAAAACAAGCGAAAGCCCTTTTTCTGAAACTGGGCAGCCCATAGCCGTGGTTTCGGTGTTTTTGCAAAAATGAAAATGGTATGGCCACCACTTTCCACTATACTGGTTAACGATAGCTTCTTGACACCCCATGCTGTCTATGTAGCATCTTGTGACAATAGGGTGTTGCGTCATGGAGTCGATGACTTGTTCCGGGATGGATGTTTCGACAACGATGTAGGCTTCGTGTTTATATCGGTAGCAGCTGATGTCGCGTTCTAAGGCTTTGGGTTGTTCTAGAGCGGGGAGTTCCGAACGGCTTGCGTATAGGTTGCTTGGATGGCAGATTCCTTTGTCGTCGGGAGTGTAGCACTGGAAAATATCGTCGGGGCCTTTAGAAGGAATTTTTATACCGCAGATTATCTTTGTGGCAATTCCTCCGCCTCCTCCGCCTAATAGGCCTGCCAGACCGTCGCATTTAATATCTCCGGGCTCTAGCCAGTAGTCATGTGCGAAAAGCGGTGCCATCAGCATCGCGAGCAAGAGAATGACGTGCAAGGTTAGACAGCACGAACGCTTGCGTTCGTATTGGATAACCGCAGCAGTCATGCCTTGAAGAGGAATGACTCCGTGAAAAATTCCCTTAGTATTTCGCATGAAATTAATATACAAAGGAAGCTCTTTTCAATTCGGATTTTTCTCGATTTGTCAGTGTTTTTTTACGTTT
>CAMZFJ010000168.1 GCA_947306025.1 uncultured Fibrobacter sp. | reverse complement strand
CCACCGTTACTACAAAATAATATTTTTGTATTTTATTTAACATTATGGCCAGGCTCAAAAAAATCACATCCGTTTTGCTTACCACCGCAAGCGTTCTATGCTTTGCCGGTACAAATTCAAACATCGTCTGCAATGCAAAAAAAATGGACGCATTCGCTTACGAAGACTGCATCGCCGAACAAAGAGGCGCCAAGCTCGATAAGACGGACTTTTCCGAAAGGACAGCCCCACCCGCCGAACTCATTTCAGAAAATTACGTTGAGCCATTCTCGTACGACCCGTTCCAGCGAGACGCCTATTTAACTTCTTCATTCGGCGAAAACCGCGGCACGCGCTACCACGCCGGCATCGACTACTCCACGCAAATGGAAGAAGGCTGGGCAATTTTCGCCCCCGAAAACGGATTCATCAAAGAAATCAGGGTATCGCCGTTCGGCTACGGGAAAGTGATGTTCTTCGAAGGCGAAAGCGGAAAGACCTGGGTATTCGCACATCAAAGCAGCTTTACCCCGGATGTCGAAAACCTCGTGCGCCAAAAACAATACGCGACCCAAAGCAACGATGTTACCATCAAGCCAAACACCAGATTCCGCAAAGGCGATACGCTTACTTTTTCGGGAAGCACAGGCATCGGTAACCCTCACCTACACCTCGAAGTGCGTTTGAACAAAGACGATATCACATCGCCTTGTCAACTGGGAGTCAAATGCCTCGACACCATTGCACCGCAGATTTTCGGTGTTGCCGTTTGGCAAGGCAACGAACTTTCGCTCACGACTGACGAAGCGCTCCGCAACGGCTGCGTTGAAACCCCGGTCAAGAACGAATTTAACTTGTCCATGGCCATAAAGATTGCCGACTATAGCCGCACGCCCAAAGAAAATCCGATGGCAATCCGCAGGCTTGAATTGTGGCGTTATGACGACAAGATTTATAGCAAAATCGTGGATACCCTCAGCTACAAAAAGATGCTCGACATCCGCAACGAGTTGCTTTGGGCAGAAGAAGCGGACACCGCAGGCGATTGGCATTACATCAATGCAAAGCTTGGCCCTATATCGACCTACAGACTCGAAGTCGAAGACTTTAGCGGGCACGTAATCAGGCGCGAATTCAACTTCCATAAATCCTGCAAAAACAATGGAACATTTGTATTAACAAAAAATCAAAACACGCCGCTTTACACGTTCTTGAGCAAGAGCATGCTTGATATTTTCCGTTGCGAATCCGGGTATCAATTTGCCGCATTGAACAAAGACGAACAAATTATCAACAAAGATCTTTGCAAAATTTTTGACCACAGCAAGCCGCTTCCGATTGGAAAAATCGTCGAGAGATTCCCCGAAACAAGATACATCCGATACACTGCAGATGCCTCCTCGACCGGCACGGGTCGCGGAGCTAACGAGCTTATCGCCGTTTATCCTTACGGGAAATACAAGACCAGCATCAACTGGTACACTCAAGTCGGCAATGCCAAAATTTCACAAAAGATTTCGGGCATTCCAGTCGTAGGCGACACATCGCAACGAGTGCTTGCCGTAACGCGCAACCAAACCGACAGCCTAGACTTTTTCGAATTCCACCCGAAAGGATTGCAATTCTACGGCAAGTGGAATGTCTGCATCGAAAACGAAAACAGCCAAGCTCCGCTCTACTGGCTCGGCGAAACAACCCGCAAATGGTTCTACTTCGAGAAGCAAAGCGGTTCCAAGAATCGCTGCGTTACGATAAACGAACTTAGAGACATCGCCAACATTACCGACGAAGACGGCATTTCGCTCGGATTCCCCTATTGGGCAGAAACGCTCGTCGGTGGCACACACCAGGCCGCGCTCAAGATTCCTCTTTATTCCAGATACGCAGGCATCCCGGACGGAAACGCAATAACCGTCAAGGCCGGAAACAAATGGATTCCTGCAGAATACGATTCCGAGCCGCGTGAAATAATCATTCTCGGTGACGATTTACCCGAAGCGGGAGCTGCAGTTACAATTCAGGTCACAGACGAACTAAAACGTAAAACGAAAAAAGAATTTGACGTTCCCGGGATTTAATGTTTTTGTTGAACACAATTTTGTACATTCAATATAAACTTATTTCCAAGGAGACTTCATGCATTTTCTAAAATTAAAGCCGATTGCGGCAACCATCGTAGCAATGGGATTTGTCGCCTGTGGCGACAGTACTGACGCAAAAATCGAGAGTTGCGAAGTAACATCTCAAAAACCGCTCACACTCGAAACAGTCCAGCAAGGAGTTTCGGTTAAAATCATAATCGATTTAATAAATGGCAAATTAGTCCAAACGTTTATCGCTGCTCAAGACTTTTCAGAACAAAGCTGCAGAGAGTCTAACGAAAACGACGATTACGAAAACGTTTACTGCATGGGCAACAAGCTCATCACCACCAGCAAAAAATCCTATACTCAAACCGATTTTAACAAGATTGAGCAACAGTACATCAACGAATGCAACGACGCAAATTAGCGAACACTTTATAATTTATAATTCGCTATAGTGGACTAGCTTTCGCCTGTTGTTCAGCGCCACGCGGATGGTATCGCGAACAACATCTCGCAGTCGAGGAAAGTCCACAGGATGGACCGCAAGACGAGGCAAACCCACTGGTAGTTTCATGATAAAGGCAGCATAAGCAATGGCTGCCTTTTCTGTTGCCTTCGGAATTCCGGCAAAGCTCGCCACTGGCGACGCATAGCGGATACCTTCGGCAGTTGTCAGCGAAAAGCGGTCTTCGTACAACATTTTTTCTGCACGAACTTGCCCCGGCAAATACTTGTTGCTAAACCAAGTTGGCGGAACAAACGCAACCGGCTTATCGACATCCCCATTTTCATCAGCGAATAAATTTTTCCAGGCCTCAAGCGCGGCTTGCAAAAGACGACTCGACTCATACTCGCAAAGCCCCGCAAATTCGGACTCGCCGCCCGTGAGGTTCATGCCCACAAGTCCAGCGTAACTGCGGCCCTGGCTAAATTCAGCCTTGTGCTTAAAGCCATGCAACGCGAGCTCAAATCCCTCGGACTTTAACTTTCGGAGAACGCCGCGAAATCCGTCAATTGCTTCTGGCGTAGCATTCTCGGTATCGGGAATCACAAGCACACTAAAAGGCGCCCCCGCCAAATCCTTGAGATCTTCAAGAATCGGAAGCGACGTGCGGAAATTCCACACCGAAAAATCATGAAAGCAGAGGAGAAACTGGCGAGACATGGTATGGAAGATAGTAATTAGAACTTAGAACTTAGAACTTAGAACTTAGTTTTTTAGCAATTTCTAAGTTCTACCAACTAAGTTCTACCAACTAAAAGCTACATTTACTTTACTATGTTCGAATCTATCATTCTCGGCCTTTTGCAGGGCCTCGCCGAATTTCTCCCCATCTCTAGTTCCGGTCACCTCGTAATCGGGCACGAACTTTTAAACATGAACGAAGCGGGCATGTTCTTCGACATCATGCTCCATGCAGGAACGTTGCTTTCCATCTTCGTCGTGTTCCGCAAAAAGATTGTAGACATCATCGTCGGTTGCCTCCGCCGCGACAAGGAACAGCTCCGTGAAGCAGGCTACATCGTGCTCGCAAGCATCCCGACGGCCATGATAGGCCTTGGCTTTAAAGACGCTCTCGAATCGCTGTTCGTGAATCCGCGCGCCGTCTGCGTTGCAGAACTTTTCACCGGTCTTCTGCTTTTCACATCGCAGTGGGGACCGACTGGCGCCAAGCATCCGGATAACGAAGGCGTCAAAATGAACTGGTGGCGCGCTCTCGTGACCGGCATTGTTCAAGGCATAGCCTGCATTCCGGGCATCAGCCGTAGCGGTTCGACCATCAGCGCCATGATGTTCATGGGAGTGAACCGCAAGTACGCAGGCGAATTCAGCTTCCTCATGAGCATTCCTGCAGTTGGCGGTGCAGCACTTCTCGACTGCATCAAGTGGATCAAGTGCCAGAGCATGACTCCGGAAAAAGCACTTCTCGATCCTGAAAAGGCTTTGAAATGCGTTGACGCAGGCAACTTCTCGCCGGAACTTTTGGTGGGCATGATTGTTTCCTTCATCTTCGGCATCATCGCGCTCAAGTGGCTCATGACCTTCTTGCAGAAGGGCAAGTTCCAGCACTTCGCCTGGTACGTTTGGGCCGTGGGTATCCTCGGACTCATCTTTATCTAATCAAAAAACATTTTACGATTGCAGCCCGCGTCCCAAAGCGCGGGTATTTTTTTGCAAGAACAATCTCCAATAAATTAATTCATTCCCATTCAGTCTAACTTGGCACGGTTATTGCTTTTACCAATGCGAAAACAAAGCGAAAACACGCAAAACGTTTCATTTTGAAACTTTTAAACGTTTCCCGCTTCAAATTTTAACAGCGAACGAAAAACAGCGACCTTAGACACGAAACCTTATATATTGCGCGAAGCGCCAAATTAATCTTTCGTCTTTCGTCTCTCGTCTTTCGTCTAAACAGGAGATAAACATGGCAACTGAGAAGATGGAATTCCAAACTGAAGTTCGCGACATGCTGAACTTGATGATTCACTCGCTTTACAGCAACAAGGAAATTTTCCTCCGCGAACTCGTTTCGAACGCAGCGGACGCACTCGACAAGCGCCGCTTCCTCTCGCTCTCCGATTCTAGCCTCCTCCCGGTAGGCACGCAACTCAAGATTGACATTTCCGTGAACAAGGAAGGCAAGCGCCTCGTTATCGAAGATAACGGTATCGGCATGAACAAGGACGACTTGATTAACTGCCTCGGCACAATCGCCCGCAGCGGTACCAAGAACTTTATCAAGAACCTCAAGGAAGGCGACAAGGGCAGCGTCGATTTGATCGGCCAGTTCGGTGTGGGTTTCTACTCCGTGTTCATGGTCGCAAAGAAGGTCGAAGTCCTCACGCTCAAGGCCGGCGAAACGCAGGGCTACCTCTGGTCTTCTGACGGCACCGGCGAATTCGAAATTAGCGAAGCCCCGCGCACCGACGTTGGTACAAAGATTACGCTTTACCTCAAGGATGGCGAAGAAGACGAAGACTTTACCTCCGAATGGAAGGTGAAGGACATCGTCCAGAAGTACAGCGGCTTCGTTTCTTACGGCATTTACTTCCACCCGGAACCGACCAAGAACGACAAGGGCGAAATCGAAAACAAGGATCCGATCCGCCTGAACGAAAAGACAGCTCTTTGGCGCCAGAGCGAAAAGGAAATCACCGAAGAACAGTACAAGGAGTTCTACAACGTTATCTGCCACGAAGCCGACGATCCGGCCGCATGGAACCACAGCCATGCCGAAGGCGCCCAGGAATTCTGGAGCCTCGTCTACATTCCGTCCAAGGCTCCGTTCAACATTTG
>CAMZFJ010000167.1 GCA_947306025.1 uncultured Fibrobacter sp. | reverse complement strand
GTACCACTTCCAGTTGATGAACATCGACTATAAGGAAGGCAAGTACACGGAAGCTTTGAACAAGTACCAGATTTTCGCCCAGAAGTTCGGCAAAAGCGATGCGAAGGCTGACGCCGACTACGTTGCCGGCCAGATTAAGCTCGAACAGGGCCTCTATCAGGAATCCATTGACTTGCACGCTTCCATCCTTCCGGGTAATGCGAACTACCTCTACGCCCGCTATACCATGGGTATCGCTTACAGCCGTCTCTACAAATTCGACGAAGCCGAAAACTGCTTTCGCGCTATTACGGAACAGCCGATTTCCAACAAATCCGAACGCGACATCCAAAATGCCGCCAAGGTCAAGCTCGGCCACATCATCTTCTCTGCTGAAAAGCCGGACATCGCAGCCGCCGCTCAGATTTATGGTCAAGTTCAAAAGGAATCTCCGGTGTTCGACGAAGCTATGCTCGGTATTACATGGGCATTCCTCAAAGTCCATAAGCCGGATGAAGCTATCAAGTATGCCAAGTGGATTATCTCTAACCTTCCGGAGTCCTTCTCCGTGCCCGAAGCTTATCTCGTGGTCGGTTACGGCTACTTCATGAAGAAAGATTACAAGAACGCTTTCGACGCCTTGATTCAGACTGAAAAGCTCACGGAACAGCCGTTTGTGTCCGTAGCTTCTCGTGATAGCGCTCGTCTGGCTTATGATGCAATGCAGAGCCAGCTCGACTCCGTCCAAGTTTTTGCCTTGGATCTTGCAAACCAGTTACCGACGCCGCGTGTGGAAAGCAAGCGTAAAGCATTTCGCTCGACTTTCGACAAGGTTTACAAGGTTATTGAAGATTACGCAACGTTTATGCAGAGGGTAATCGAGAGTGATCGCTTTGAATCTAACCGCAAGCGTATTTTGGATGAGGCAGGCTTTACATTGAGTCCTCCTCGAGTACATCCTGGGCCTATGCGTTCCTATAATAAGCCCGATTTTGATTACAGTGAATTAGAAGATGATTTGTAGCGTATGGAATTTTAAGGGATTAAAAGAAATCGATTTTAAAAGTGGTTTGCAAAATGCAAAAAAGAAAACCCGACTAAATCGGGCTAGATTTTTCACTTAATAAAAAAAGCACAATCAATGTTTTCTTGAGAGAATTTCTTCTTTGGAACGACCAGAAATAACGACAATCTTTTCAATAGGAATATCGTTAGCGATCATTGCATCAATCCAATCGTTTTCTTTTTGTGTTATTTTTTCCGCAAGTTCTTCTTCTTCGACTTCGGCAATGGACTTGTAGCCATAAACTTCGCTGCATTTCTTGAAATCCATTTTGAACTGCTCCTTCAATCACCAATTTCTTAGTAATATTTCACCGGTGTACACTGTTAAAGATACATCTTTGATGAATACATCTTTGATGAAATCCTTGTCAAGTAGGCTCTTTAATGCTCGTGATAAATGTTTTTTGCGTAAATTCGGAATTTCCGAATTATCTCATCATCAACAATTGAACAAGCACAACTTCAGCGAAAACATGCTTGACATGCTCATTGATGGATAATTTGACTTACCAAAAAGTAATCGCCTTTTATTTTGGGCATAAGCCAAGCAGTTTGGTAGTCTGTTTTAAAAAGGACTATATTTTCAAGTCGACACGCCTTACATTATCAAAACTACTATACAATAAAACTATTTCAAAGAAGGTTTATAGACAACATTACCCATAGGAAGTTGTGAAGAACAATTAATTTCTCCAGATTTACATTCCGATGCAGAAACTCCATCTACATAAGGCAAGACTCGTATAGCCTTACAGTAATCTTCTTTATATCCACCAATAGTAAATATTTGGGGCACGGAATCTTGTATTTCGGGATCTGATTTGCAAGTCAAAACCAACGAGGGATACGTAAAGTTTAACGACGTAAGGCCTGATGGAAGACTGTACATTATTCGGACTACAGGAATTTCACCATTACAATCTAAACACTGCTTCAAGCAATTATCCATGTGAGAAATAGCAACGATATTAGTGTTGTAGACTAGAGTATTAGACATTTCAACTTCACGATAGAAACATTGTTCGGTACGATAAAGATATCTGTCCCCATTAGAGATATGGAGACCGTCATCGCTAATTTTTAAAGCAGTTTGTAATTTTTCGATAAAATATGACAAATCGTATTCCATGTGAATTTGAGTTCCCTTGGCATCTTTAATCGAGAAATCAACAACACCTAAGGAATCGCATTCAATAAGATTCATCTGCATCTGCTCAGGCTTTACTTTATTCAAATAGCTAAAGGAATCATAATAATCGAGTTTTGGAATATCATAAGCGGAGTTATTATTATAATAGACTCTGTATGCTGTCTTTGAGTAAGAATAAGAAAAAAGCGGTTTTGTGGCTCCATCTGATGTCGTTATGAAGAGTTTGTCAAAGTCTGTAGAATCATAGTTAAATACAACACCTCGACTAACGCCTGGACAATTCATATTTCCTCTTGACTGAGCAATTGTTTTATAAGTTTCTACCCCCAATACCGCAAGACCACACTTTAAATTGGGAGACGCAGGGTCATAGTAACATTTGGGAGCAAAGGCAATACGCTCACCATGATCTAGCAAAAAATCGCCCTTAACGACGTATTCTTGGTTTTTGCTTTCACCGCATGGACCAGTCAAGTCTGGAAGACTGCATCCCACCAATAGATGCAATACTAAAATTGACAAAAAAGCAAAAGAAAACTTCATTACATAAACCTTTAAATAAAAAACATAGTTTCTATACTACAATTATAGAAATTATCAAATCGAGTACATCATTTTCAATAAATGCTTCCGGAAAACACCAGGAAATCATTATTCGCCATTCGTTCAACATGGATAAATTCAAAAAAAGACACAACGTCATCATTTTTTTATTTTCAGCAAAGAATCATAACCATATTCCATACGTCCTTTATAATAGTATAGAACACCTTCTCCAATTGCCGCCTCGAATACAAACATATTTTTATTACATACTAAAGCACCACAAAACTATCTCCAAGTACATCAATCGACCAAAATCCCTAAAAAACTCAAAAATTTTATATCTTTTCGACAATTATGATTTTACTCGTCGCCGAAAAACCTTCTGTCGCCAATCAACATTACAAGCCAATGTTGGAGCGTATTGAGGGTGAAAAGTTTACGCAAGGCGACGGATGCCTCATCGGCAAGAACCATTGCATCACGTGGTGCGTGGGTCACTTGATTACGCTTGCTCCGCTGGACGCCTATCCCGGTTTCGAGGGCGGTTGGCGGCTTTCGAACTTGCCACTTTTGCCCGAAAAATTCAAGTTGATGGAAATCGAGAGCACGCGAAAGCAACTAGCGGTTGTACGCGACATGATGGCAAGGGCGGATGTTCTTGTGAACGGCGCGGACGCGGGCCGTGAAGGTAACTTGATTTTTGACTTGATTCTCGACTACACGCCAGACTTCCGCAAAAAGCAAATCAAGCGTTTGTGGGTGAACAGCTATGTGGCGAAGGATTTGGACAAGGCTTGGAAGAATCTGGAAGACGCGACAGAGCGTTTGAATTTGAGCTATGCGGCGAGGCTCCGCCAGCGTGCCGACTGGATGGTCGGGCTGAACGCAACTCGTGCATACACGCTCACAGCCGGGCGCGGAAAGATGATTTCTGTGGGGCGTGTGCAGACTCCGACACTGAACCTGGTCGTGGAGCGCGATGCAATTGTTGAGCAGTTCAAGGAACTGTTTTATTACAGCGTTGTGGGGACCTGGAAAGGGTTTCAGGCGCAGTATGTAAGAGACGAGAGAGGTGAGAAACCGCAACCGGATAAGGCCACTGAGCTTGCCGAAGTGCCTAAGAACGTTTCAAGTGAAGCGAGCGGTGTGGCAGAAGCAAATGGTGTCATCCTGAGCGAAGCGCAAGCGAAGTCGAAGGATCTCGGCAGCAATTTAAAGGTTGCGATTTTCGAGAAGGAAGCGGATGCGAATGCCGTTGTCGAGCGGTGCAGTCCGCCGACAGAAATTTCGATTGCAAAAATCGATGTCCAGCAAAAGAAGCAGTTCCCGCAAAAGCCTTTCGACTTGACGGAATTGCAAAAGGAAGGCAACAAGCGTTTTAAGTACAGCGCCCAGCAAGTCTTGGATTGCGCACAAAACTTGTACGAAAAAAAGTTGCTCACCTACCCGCGTACCGATTCGCAGTACCTCCCGGACACCATGCAGCAAGAGGCGTATGCACTTGCACAAAGGCTTGCCACGCCGCAAGAAAAATCCGTCATGCGAGGCAGCAACGAAAACTTTGTCTTCATCAACTCCAGTAAAGTTACAGACCACTTTGCCATTATCCCCACGGGAGAAGAACCGCAAGGGCTCCCCGAGATGGAAGAGAACATCTACAAGCTCGCAAAAGAACGCTTTGTACAAGCATGGCTTAAGCCGTATGTCTGGAGCGAAATGGAAGTTTTGTTACAGACGAGAGACGAGAGACGAGAGACGAAAGAGGGAAACGAAAATGGCGGCGATTCGTCGACCTTAGATTTTTTCCGTTTGAAGTTGAAGCGGAATGAAGATTTGGGATTCCAGGCGCTGGTGAAAGAGGTGACCGCGAAGAAAAAAGGTAAGAAAAAAGGCGATGCCGGATCAGAATCCGGAGATGCGAAAGGTGCAGATTCCGAAGGCAAGGGCGATGGCGATGATATCACGAACATCGTTGAAACATTCCCCGAATGGAATCTCGGGGACCACGCACCGTTTGACAGCCTAGAACTGCAAAAGAAAAAGAAGAGCAAGCCCAAGTACTTCACCGAAGCAACGCTCCTTGCCGCCATGAAAACGGCAGGCAAGCAAATCGAAAACGAAGAACTTGCCGAAGCGATGAAAGAACGCGGTCTCGGAACGCCAGCCACGCAAGCAGGCATCATCGAAACGCTCAAAAAACGCGGGTTCATCGAAGCACAAAAGAATTATCTTGTGAGTACCGCCCGCGGCCGCGAAGTCATCGCGCTCATGGACGAAAAAGTCAAGTCGCCCGAAATGACCGGCGAATGGGAATTCAAGCTTTCGCAAGTCGAAAAAGGCAAACTCACGCCGATTGAATTCCGCGACGGCATCGTGAATTACGTCAAGGAACTCTTCGAACATTTGCGTCAAAAATACGGAAGCCAGTTCGAACGCGAAACCGTCACCGAAACCATTCCTTGCCCGAAATGTTCCAGCCCGCTCGAAATAGCACCGTGGGGCTACGTTTGCAAGAATGCCGAATGCGGATTCAAGGCAGGTCACACCATTGCCGGCCGCACCTTGAGCCACGCCGAAATGGCGACACTCCTCAAAAACGGCAAGTCCGATTTGCTCAGCGGTTTCAAGAGCAAAAAAGGAACGACATTCAGCGC
>CAMZFJ010000166.1 GCA_947306025.1 uncultured Fibrobacter sp. | reverse complement strand
TTTTATTTTGCCAATCCGTTGCATTTTCTTTTAAATTTTTACGCAATGAAGAAGATTTTTTCAATTACCGCCATTATTGTCCTCTTAATCGCTGTTTTTGCGTACATCCACGTAAATCAACGGTTGAGCGCCGTTTCACTTAACGAAAAAACTGTCATTTTGGAGATTCCGAAGGGCAGTTCCCCTACAAAAGTTTTACAAATTTTACAAGAAAAAGGCGTCTGGGACGACGACTTGGCCTTCACCTTGTGGTGCAAAATGAACAAACCGTCCCTCAAGGCCGGCTGGTACGAGGTTCCTGCGCACCAAACGCTCGATGAACTCGCCTCCCTGTTCCAGAGTGGCAAGAGCGCCGTCCGCAAGGTGACCATCCCTGAAGGTCGAGCCTCCTGGGAAATCCCCGCCTACCTCCAAAAGAGTTTCCCGAGCCTAGACACGGCCCGCTGGAACAACCTCGTCCAAGACCCGAAGTTTGCCCACTCGCTCGGCATCGAAGGGAACACGCTCGAAGGCTACTTGCTGCCGGACACGTATCCGTTCGCCATCAACTCCGACGAAGAATCCATCCTCAAGCAGATGGTTGCCGCAAACCTCAAGCTGCGTGATGAGCTCAAGGACCGCAAGGGTTCCATGTGGGAACAACTCGGCAGTTGGCATCGCGTGCTCACACTTGCAAGCGTAGTCGAAGAAGAAACAGGCATTCCCGCAGAGCGCCCGCTCATTGCTGGCGTGTTCCACAACAGGCTCCGCCTTGGCATGCCGCTCGGGGCAGACCCGACGGTGCGGTTCATTTTCAAGAACCTGACAGGCCCGATCTACAAGAGCCAGTTGAACAGCAGCAACCCGTACAACACCCGCAGGTTCCCGGGACTTATGCCGGGTCCGATTTCGAATCCGGGGCGCAAGGCCATCGAAGCAGCACTCTTCCCCGAAAAGACCGAAGCACTTTACTTTGTTGCAAAAGACGACGGTTCGCACACGCACTTCTTCAGCAGCACGCTCGCCGACCACAACAAGTATAAAGACATCGCCGCCAAAAACCGCGGAGAGAAGAAATAGCGGCGAAGCCGCTATGAGCGATGGGCGGTGAGGTCGAACCGCTTTGAGCAGCGAGCGAAAGCAAGGCGGCGAAGCCGCGATTATAAAAACTCATACCTCAAAGGGAGCAGAGGCGACCGACCTCATAGCTCAATGCACGAAGTGCTTCTTTCGTCTAAAACAGATTGTAATCGCCGATACGAATAAAGTATCGGTAATTTTTTATCCGTTTGATATCGCCAAAAGTTTCCGTATCCACAACGCGATTGAGCCCGGCATAAACCGTAAACGAGCGATACTTATAACGCAGCGCGGGTTCAAACACAAACTTATTGGAATTGAGTTTCACAGTCGCCTTATCTTCGAAATCATGGATGTACGCCAAAGAAAGCCATGCACCAAATCCTTGACGGTGAACGCCTCCGTTCACACGAAGCAATGCATACCCGTGTGTGGATAATTCTGGATCCAGCCAATCGCTAGACCACGGAGTTGCTGCAATATGCAAGCGGTAGCGGTCTTCCATTGCCGTATTGTCAAAATTCTTGGGGAACCTGAAGTGTCCATCGCGATAAGCATCAAAGCCCATCGCAGCGCCAACCGTCACCGAGGTATTTTTCGTTGGCGCATAGGAGAATCTACCATCGAAAGAATAAATCCCATAAATCGGGCCTCTCTGATGGAACCCATACCCAATCAAGTTCAAGCCAAGATAGGCATTGGCGGCATAGCCCTTTGACGAGAACCACGGATCATCAACACCATTCAACAAAGAATAGCAGACACTTTGTGTCACCGGGCTCGTCTCGTAATTACTGCTTGTATTTACAATAATATCATCAAAAAAGTCAATTTCTGGCACAGCATGTGGCGACAATTCAAATTCGCGGTCACCAAACAAGAACTTGACCTCGACAGATTGCAGCTTATCAATCGCGTATTTTGCCGACAAGAAAAGATCATTTCGCGTTTCGTATTTAAAACGATTGACGCCTGGAATATTATCGTTTTCAAACGCTTTTAAAAACCGTAGCTTCATCAAGTCATAGCCAAAGCCAAACTTCCAACGACGATTAATCAGATTAGAAATCTCCAAGCGCGGTCGGAAACCGTAAGAGGACGTTCCGTAAAAACCGGCAAGCGTCAATGAAATTTCCATCTGGTTTACATAATTGAGCGAGACTTCGCCATAAGCATTTGCGCCAATCACGTTCGAGCCAAAACCACCCACAGCCACATCCACAATCGGATGCACGCCAACATCAATCAAGAGCCCACCATCAGGTTGCATATTGAACGAAATCGTATCGTACGGAGCCTTGGACGCAATCGAATAAGCAAAATTTGCAGGTGCGATAAAGCCCGTATCTTTAGGATTCCAATAAGAAAGTACCGCCGAATGGTGTTCCGAAGAAAGGCTATCAAAAACCGGATTGAATTCGAACCATGCATCAGATTTCTGCTTGTCGGAATATTCTCTGCGGCCATCGACTATGGGAATAATTTCACGCAGCGCATGTTCCACCGCCGAAAAACCCGCCTGAATCATGGACTTGCGCGATGTATCACGAATGGAATGCGCCCTTATGAAAACACCTTGCACATCACCCAATTTCGTCAAAACATCTTTCTTGAGCGTACGCAATTCGGCATTGCCTTCAAGTTCGTAACGCACAGGATCCGCAACAACAATCAGCGAAGCTTCTTGCGTTTTTTTAACCTGCGGAAAAGACAGATAAGGGCAAAGTTCTCCGGAATTTTCATTGCCGGCAAGCGGAAGTGAATTTACGACATCCGCATACAAAGGATTTTCAATAATGCTATCGCATGTGAGGAGCGTAAAGGGAATGCGGTAGGTTCCACGCTGGCGGTAAAGCGATTCTTCAAAGCGGAGGCGCGAAAGAGAACGTTCAATAGACGCGGTATCGGGAACAAGCGCGTGCATGCTGCGATAAACGTTCCCCGCCGAATCCGCATAGAACGAGAATCTTTGGCGAATTGACGGAAGTCCGTCTACAGAAACCGGGAGGCTAAAAGCATCATGTTCCGTCTTCGCATGAATCGAATTGACCCCCAAATGCTCAACGACATACGGATCCATCATCAAGCGCTGGATATCGTCAATCGACACGCCTAGCGACCACAAAGCGCCCATCCAGGCGCCCCACGATGTAGCGACAATGGAATCAACGGGAATCTTGTATTCTTCCAGAGCATACAACGCCCCCAAATGAAACCACGGTGAGCGCTCTCCCCCGCCTAAATAAAGTACAGACTTTGTCTTTTTGGCCTGTAACGAATCCGGCTCTAGCGTCATTGCGCCCAAAAGCGATTCATCAACGGAATGTGCCGCCTGTGCAGGCGCCACATAAGCAGAGGCCAAAACAGCCACCGACAAAAGAAGAGCTTTTCTAAGCCAACCTAGCGGGATTGGAAACATAACGACCAGCCTCTTCGGAAGTCACAATGCCAGAACGAACATATTCTGCAAGGCAAGCATCCATCAAAAGCATGCCTTCCGAAGCGGACGCTTCCATGATAGACGGAAGCTTGAAATGATCTCCACTACGTATAAGAGATGCCACTTTTTGTGTATTAAAAAGAATTTCCCAAGCAGGCGGAACAACAGCCCCCTCTTGCGCAGCGGGCAACAATCTCTGGACGACAACAGCCTTAAGGGCCGCCGCCAGCATAGTACGAACAAGGTCTCGTTTCTCTGAAGGAGCCGCCGAAAGAAGCGCATCGATAACACCCACCGCATTACCCGCCGTCACGTTCATGACAACCAAGGCACCAGCTTCTGCGGCACGCAACACAGAGATCAAGGCCGAACTATCGAAATCGCCCACCCAGAAAAGGTCCGTGCCACTGCGAAGGCCCTGCTCCAGTTTTTCGGAGGTTGAACCGACTGTATTCACAAGCGTAAGGCTCTCGCCCGTTCTCACAGGCAACTCGTGGCCAGCATCCAAATCGCAGAATCGCAAAATACCGGACTGGCACATCGCCGAAACATACGAAGTTGCCGTTACCGTTTTTCCGGAACAGGCCGGGCCCGCAAATACGACCAAGCCCGAACTAAACCCGAGTAAATTTTCAAGCGCAGCGGGCGCCCCCAAAGAAGCAAACTCCGGGCATTCGGCCATCAACGGACGGAAAATCGCCGCGTTACCCAAAGCTTCACGAAAATACTTCACGCGCCATTTGGTATTCAGCCACGGACCACCGACAAACGAACCCGATTCGCCATCAAGCGAACCCAAAAATCCAAGCAACGAACCAAACGGAAGTGCCGGAGAATCGGGAATAGCGCAAACACGCCCCGCAAAACGGATTGCCGAAGACGCACCTTCGGTCACAATCAAGTCACTAGCCCCAACACTTAAGGCATATTCCAAAAGAGATTCAATTTCTGATGCCATGACGAACCTCGCTATTAAACCTTACGATATGATGCAAAACGACGGCTATCGTTTGCACGTTTCCATGCTTCGACGCCTTCGATATAGCCAGAATCCACGCACATTTGCAAGGATTCGTCCAATGTAATGCCTTGATCTTTTTGACCGCTAATGGCAGAAACAATTTGCGACACATCGCCCTTGCGGATCATCCCCGCAATTGTCGATGTCACCTTCATAGCCTCAGCAGCAAGCACAAGGCCCTGATTCTGCACTACAGGAATCAAATGCTGTACGATAACACCCTTGAGCTGGTCGGCAAGCGTACATGCAAAGGCATTGCGGCTTTCGCTAGGCACAGACATGAGGAGCCTCGAAAGCAACGCATGGATGTTGTTTCCACTCGTGACCGCAAATACAAGCGCACCCGCATTCGAAGCCTGCATCAAAAGTGAAAGCTCATCCATCGATTCCAAATGATCAAAGAGAATGACGTCTGCACCGGTGCGGATGGCAAGTTCAATACCCGCCACACCAGAACGCACATGCAAGCCCACTTCGCGCTGAGCAATGGAGCCATTCGGATTCAAAAGCAAACGCTCTATCGGCTTTTCGACCGTCTGGATAAACACCTGCCTGTTGGCGGCAATGCACTCGGCAAACGCAGTCATCGTTGTGGAGCGCCCGCTTGACGAAGGCCCTGCGATAAGCACAAGACCGCTATTGAGCGTTGCAAAGCGCGTAGAGAATTCGGGCAAGTAAAGATTTTCAAGTGCAATTGTTTCCATCGGAATAATGCGGATAGAAACACTCGGAATAACATCGTTCCACGTCACAGAAATGCGTGCACGGCCAACACCGGGGAGTGCAAAGGTCTTGCTAAAATTACGACCAACGACGATTTTGTAACCATCAGCAAAACCGGTTGCCGCTTCGGCCAAACGTTCCATCAAATGCG
>CAMZFJ010000165.1 GCA_947306025.1 uncultured Fibrobacter sp. | reverse complement strand
TTTAATTGGGCGATAAATACATTTAGGCTAAAGCCGCCGTGGCTTGTGGCGATTTGTTTTGCTGCGGGGGTATGTTCCGGAGAAAGTGCTGCGCATTCGCGTAACAAGTTGGATGTGCAGGTATATTTGGAACCTTCCCGGCAGTCGTCTTTGGGCGCAAGGATTGCGACGGTAAGAGTCTTGTTGAACTGTTTTAGGTCGTGGGCGAGTTCTGTAAGCTTGCGGCCTATTTTTGTATAAAGCTTTGGAGCGTCAAAGTCAAGGCGTTTTCCGTAAGGCGGATTCAGTACGATAACGGGCGAGGATTCTTTGCTGAAGTCTGCGATTTCTTTTGCGGTATAAGCGAAAAAGTCTTTGAACTGCGGGTTGATGGTGGTCATGTCACCGTTCGGAGAGATGCTTGCAAGCGGGCTGCTTTCCACATTGTGCTTGATGATTTCGATAGCGTGTTCTGAAATATCGCTTGTGACGATTTTTGCGATTGTCGCGAATGCATTGCCTTCCGACTTCCGACTTCCGACTTCCGACTTGATAATGAAATTCCATGTAGCTTCTTTAAAAGCGGGCTGGTGCTTGAGCGCAAAGTCGCGGCATTTGCCTGGAATGAGCTTGTTTGCAATGTAGGCGGCTTCGAGGCTGAATGTGCCGCTGCCTGCCATGGGGTCGATGAGGGTTGTGTGGTGTGAGGTATGAGGTCGCTCGCTGCGCTCGCTTTGAGGTTTGCCTATTCTGTCATCCTGAGGGTTAGTAGAAGTCTTGGCGCGAAGCGATAAGGTTGGATCCGTTAAGTGTATAGCTTCGAAAAGCATTGCGGCGGCGATGGTTTCTTTGAGCGGTGCGTCGTTGACGTATCGCTCGTGGCCGCGCTTGTAGAGTTCTTCGCCTGCGAGGTCTAGCCAAATGGTGCAGCGGTCGTTAAGGAAGTGAACGTAAATGTTTGAGGTTTGTGGTGCGAGGTCGCTCACTTTACTCGCTTTGAGGTGTGAGGTTATTTCGCAATTCGGGGCGTTGCGGGGTGTCCCCGCAGAGGGGGTAGCGTAATCTAGACGAGAGGCTGCTTCTGTTGATTTTCTCTTGTCTTTAGTCTGTAGGACCGAAGGTCCGTTCTCTCGTCTAGATGAAGCGAGGGGGAGGCTTACCCCTTTAATGATGTTGTACAGTCTTTCGGCGATGGCGTCGCTGTGGTACAGGCGCGAATGCTTGCAAGTAACGTGGATGTTTATGGAGTTACTAGATAAATATCTTTCGTCTCTCGTCTCTCGTCTTTGGACTTTCGCTTCGCTCAATTCCCAACCATTCGGCTCGGTCATGCCCAACTCCGTTAGGCGCGACTCTCGCCTTAAATGGTTGTCGTCTAATAAAAATAGTTCCCAAGGAATTTCGCTTGTTTTTTTTTCGAGTTCGCGGAAGTTTTCGGCTTTGAAGTCGGCTATGTGCATGAGCACTCGGTTTGCGATGCGGCTGAATGCGACAGCTTTCCAGGCTTCGGTAATTTTTGCGGTGAATTCGACTTTTCCGTCGCCAGTGACATGGAACTGATTTGCGTCTTTTCTCGTTGTATTTTCGCGTTGCTCGGAATGACGTGATAAGGCATCACTTGTCTCAACGCCTATGAACGTAAGTTCATTGATTAGCGTTTGTTCGAAACCAAGCGGAACGACCGCTAAAAAGCGATGCGGTTTTCCAATGATATGTTTCTTGATGCGTTTTTCGAAGGCGTCACTCATGGACTGCAATATAAAAATTGCTAAATGTCCAAATCGACTGCAATCAAGTTCTTCGAAGGTTTAGTCGGTGCGACTACGGGGAGCTTGCTCAAATCCAAGTTGATAGCGATGATGTCGCCAGAAAGTGACATGATGGCGCCGGTGGATGTGTTGAATGTCCCGATGATGCTTCCAGAACCATCGCTTACGGTCATTGTTGACGGTGCGATAATGTAAATATTTGTATTAATTTGATAGAAATAACTGGGCTCGCGGACGACGATATTTTGGGGAATTTGAATGTCCGAACCAGCTTTCGATGTTCCGGATGCTGATTCCTGTACCGCTGCACTTTCGGAGCAGTTCCAGGCTGTAATTATAATTCCGGCTAGTAAGAATAATTTTAAAAACTGGTATCTCATTTTCATTCCACTCGTCACTGTTGTAAAAATATATTGACATTTTCATAAGCGGTTGCGAAAAAATATGTTAAAAACATTAAATGTTCCCGTTGTGTTCTCTATTTGCTTATTTTCTTCGTACGTAAATATGATAGAAATATTATTGCTGATTTCGCGGAAAAATGCGTTGTTGATGGCGGCTCTTTCAAACTTTTTTCTGCGTGTTACTATCTTTTTGATATGAAAATGAAAAAGTTTGCTTTTATTTCTGTGATTGGCTTTTTAGCCGTTTCTGCATTTGCTGCACAGGGTGCTCCAGTGGGCGCTTCTGTCGATCCGACTCCCGAAGAACAGAAGGCTCTTGACGCCTTGAAGGGTAAGCTGGAAGGTGCGATTGTTTGGTCTACAAGCCGTGCAAATTCTCTCCATGATATTTGGATTATGAATGCGGATGGAACGAACGCTCGTGCGCTTACCAAGAGCAACAACGTGGACTGGTTCCCGCGTGTAGCTCCGGATGGCTCGAAGGTGCTCTTTAACCGTAGCAAGGGCGGCTGGGTCCCTGAAAACGATGCGAACTATCCTGAAAAGTGGGATTTGTGGACTATTGGTCTTGATGGCAGCAACGAAACGAAGCTCGTCGAAAATGCAACGTGGGGCACTTGGCGCCCGGATGGCAAGGCCGTTGTGTTTAGCCGTGCAGGCAAAGTCTTTACGATGGATCTCGCTAGCAAAAAAGAAACGCTGGTGCTCGATGGCGAAAAAGCGTTCAACAAGGTTGGCGTGATTTTGCAAGAACCTAACATGAGCCCGGACGGCAAGCATATTGCGATTACGCTCCGCGGTTCCATGCGCGAAACGGGTGTGTGGGACTTGGCCAAAAAATCTTGGACGAAGTCCGGTGACGGTTGCCAGATCGACTGGAACTTTGACGGCTCCAAGCTTTACCGCGTGAACCCCACGGGTAACGGTGGAACGGCTGCTCCGAGTGAAATTTTGTGGTTCACCGCCAAGGATGGCAAGCAGGTGGAAAAGGTCGGCTTCTTCGGCATTCCGAAGAACGTGAAGTTGATGGACTTGCCGGGCCGCCGCAGCCATGAATATTTCCCGCGCCTCTCGCCGGATGGCAAGTGGCTTGTGTGGGGCGCAACGGACAAGGGTCACGACCACGACTTGTTCGACTACGAACTTTACATTTGGAAGATTGGCGAACCGGTTGAAACGGCAACGCGCATTACGTACAACAGTGGCAATGACCGCTGGCCGGATATTTGGTTTGGTAAGGTTCCCGCTCCTTCGACAAGCGCTGTAGCTGATGTTGCGAAGGCTGCTGCAACAGCGACAAATGCCGCGACTGTCGTGCAGGGAGGCGTAAGCGAAGCCAAGATGGACGAACTCATCAAGGCGATTGATCGCTTGACCGAAGCTGTGAAGGCGCTTGCGCCGAGTAAATAGTTTTAGAAAAGGAGATGCCCGTTCAAGTCGGGCATGACAAGAAAAAATGCCGCGGCTTGATGCTGCGGCTTTTGCTTTTAGCGAAAGGTGCTTTTTACTTCGCGTTGCTGCGCAAACAAAATGCCATGATCGCGAATGCGCCGGCGACGTTCATGCTTGCCTTGCGGCCAGCCATCGGGATGGTGACTTTCATGGTTGCTTCGGCCATGATTTCGGGAGCGATGCCGAGTTCTTCGTTGCCGAGAACGATAAGGCCTTTTGCGGGCCATGTTACGTTATTTATACTTGGAATATCTTCGCCGGTTTCAAGAGCGATAATCTCGTAGCCGTTTTCTTTGTGCCATTTGATGCAGTCGAATGGGCTTTCCCAGCGTTTGATGGGTATCCATTCTTGGCAGCCGCGCGCGGCGCTTTTTACGGTTACGTGATCGGGATTGCAACTGTAGCCGCTCAAATGTACGCCTTCGAGCCCAAAGCAGTCGGTGCTGCGGATGATGGAGCCTACGTTAAATGCGCTACGCAAGTTGTGCACGAGTACCGCGAATTGAATCGGTTTTTCGTTAGCCACTTCGCGGTCGCCTGGTTCCTGTTCCAGATAAACGTCTCGTTCAAAACCAAGCCCTGCGCGAGTGCGGAAAGTCTTGTAGAGGTCAATCATTTGTGCTTGGTTCTTGCCTGTCAATCTTTCGGATTCGGGTAGGTGGAGCCATTCGGTGTAGGTCTCGAACTCACGGCGGGCGCGTGGTACGTCATCGCCTAATTGCAAGATAATTACTCGTAAAAGTTCGGCCAGCCTCTTGAACTTGGAGGGCTCTTTCATGGCTAAAAATTTTGGTTCGGTGTACATGTTTTCAATGATAGAAAATTACCCTTTAAACGGCTAAAAATTGGCTTTTTTACGTGTATTTTTGAGGGGTTGACTCCGTTTTACCGCCCTTTTTTCTAGATTTCCATATAAATGGATAAAATACGGAAAATAAGGGTCCTCATAACGAACGACGATGGCGTTGGTGGTGTTAATCTGCACGCTCTCGCTCTTGCCCTGAGTGATATTTCCGATGTTTATGTTTTTGCTCCTGAAGATGAACAGAGTGGTGTCGGTCACGCCTTTACGATTCGTCGCGGGTTGCGCATTCAGCATGTCGAAGCTGTTCCGGGGAAGGCGAAGTTGCCGTACGAGGTTTACTCGGTTTCGGGTACTCCGGCAGACTGTGTGAAGTTTGCCATAGGGCATTTTGCCAATTACGGACTTGATGATAACACGATTGTTCCCGAAGGCTTTGATGTATGTTTTTCGGGAGTTAATGTGGGCGAAAATTCTGGTGTGTCGTCGCTATATTCGGGGACGGTTGCCGGCGCCCGCGAAGCGGCCCTTTGGGGGGTGCCTGCGGTTGCGCTTTCGCTCCGTGGATTGAAAGGCAACCTGTTGCAGGTGGCTATTGATTTTGCACGTAAGATTGTTTCCGAAAAGTTGTTCAAGAAAATTTCCAGGGGCGTCTTCTGGAATGTGAATTTCCCGAAGATCAAGGATGATGAATTCCTTGGATTCAAGGCTTGCACGATGGACCGTGGAATGTTTACCGACCACTACGATCACAAAGATGGCTTGTGGTTCTTGGATGGCGAAAAGCTGTGGTCGATGGCTCCCGAGGGTTCGGACGATAACTTGCTAGATAAGGGCTTTGCGACGATTACTCCCCACCGCATAGACCAGACCGATGAAAAAAGTTTAGATGTGATAAATGAAATGATTGCAGGAGGTGATGCTTTTAGAACTTAGAACTTAGAACTTAGAACTTAGACGTAATGTCATAAGTTCTACCAACTAAGATCTGCTTACTAAAACACTTCCTACTGTCGACTAATTTGAG
>CAMZFJ010000164.1 GCA_947306025.1 uncultured Fibrobacter sp. | reverse complement strand
GTCATCAGTCGCCTTGGACATTTTGCGCGGCGGACGAACATAAGCCGGGATAGAAAGGGAATCGCCAATGGTCAAGCGCTTGGTAAAGCCGCTATTGGCCTGCAACAAGAGGAATACCGGAACTTTATACTGTTTGGCGATAAGAGCATAAGTATCGCCGGCCTTGACAATGTACTTTTCACCTTTCTTAAGCGCTACACGCTGTTGAACAAAGCTAGTCGGTTTAAGGTCTGGCTTAGAAACGTAAATGGTATCGCCTTTTTTAACGTTATACCCAGGCTCAATGTTGTTCCAAATGCGCAATGATTCTTGAGAAACGCCAAAACGACGCGAAATGGAGGCCAAATTATCCCCAAGTTGAACGATGTAAGTGCGCACTTTCGAGGGCTTTTTGCCTGTAGATCGGCGCGGGGCAACCTTTACCGGAATTAACAGCGTACGGCCAACCTTAAGCCTTGCATTTTTCTTCATCTCGTTCGCACGTTGAATTTCAGCCACACGGACGCCATATTGCTGGGCGATATTCCCGAGCGACTCCCCTTTGCGGACTTTATGCTGCCTCCAGCTCGAAAACCCGTTCTTTTCCATACGGTCGTAATTCTGGACGAAAGAAGAGCGCGTTCCATACGGCAAACGGAGCAAATAGGCATCGCGGTTCGGCGGCGTACACCACATAGTAAGTTCCATGTTCAACGTGCGGAGAGTATCTTCAGGAACATTCAGGAACTTCGCAATTTCATCGAGCGAGAAGGAATCATAAACGGTCACGGTATCGTACGCAGGCAACTGGCGCTTGGAAATAGCCACATCGTAATGGTCCGGGAAATGCCCAATCACCATCGCTGCAAGGATTCTCGGCACATAATGCATGGTTTCTTGCGGGAGTTGCAAGTCCCAATACGTTACCGGACGGTCACCCCATGTAGAATCCGCTTTTTTCTCCCGAATCAATCGACGGATTCGACCTTCACCGCAGTTGTAAGCGGCCATCGACAAAAGCCAATCGCCAAATTCAGCATACAAGGCCGAGAGGTAGCTCAAAGCAGCATCGGTCGCCAGTTCCGGATTGCGTCGCATATCGACCCAAAAATCGACATCCAACCCATAGCGGATACCGGTTTCGGGGATAAACTGCCACATGCCCGCAGCCTTGGCACGGCTATAAGCCTTCACGTTAAAGCCGGATTCGACCAAAGCCAAGTAAATAAGGTCTCGCGGCATGCGTTTTTGTGCAAGCTTTGTATAAATCAAGGAATCGTAAGCCGTTTTGCGCGAAAGCGACCTTGTGATAAAGCCACGCGCCGTCGTCGTCATGTAATAGATTTCCTGCATGACGCGCTCGTTAAAGCGAATCGGGAGCGAGAACCGCCCGGCATCAACGGTATCCAAGAAGTTTTCAATCACGCGGATCGAAGCGCTATCGGCCGCATTTTCGTCGTAAGCATCCACGCCATCAATCGAAAGGCTATCGACATAAGTCGAATCCTCCCCTTCTTGCTCAGAAAGGTTCGGATACACATCTTCTAATGCCTGGACGATACGCACAGGCATCTGCATTTTATAAATAGAGTCTTCGGAACGCGTTAAACGACTCTTTGCAGGGTCGTATTTTTCGGTCACGAGCAAACGGAGCGATTCTTCGAGATAGTGCTTAGAAACCGCCCATTCGTGATTGTCGATGGCCTGAAGACCATACTGGTAATAGACCCAAGAGGGCCTAGTCGAATCCCCAACAATTTCTTTCCCAGGATCAGTTCCGGGAACATCAATACTGACCTTTTCCGACGGAACAGGCCTCCCCTGTGGTGACGCGGTAACATTCGCCTGCTTCGATGCGCAGGCGGTCAACATTAGGACAACAAATGCAATACCGAGTCTAAGAAATGTCTTCGACCAAATCACTGGTCGAAATCCATGTCCTCGCCGTAGTCGGACCAAATGGGGTTACGGCCAAAGGATGGCTTGTCAAAATCAACTTCTTCGTCAACTTCTTCTTCTTGCGGTTCTTCTTCTTCCTTGATCAAATCATCTTCTTCGCCCAAGTAAGACGGATCGGGAGTATCATCGAACGCATCACTCTTAGGACGACGACCACAATAGTAAGCCTTATTCATATAAGCATTCCTCCGGTTTTTACATCAATTTGTTCATGCCGTATAGAATAACCCCACACATCGCAAATGCGGTTACAATTTGCAGGATTATAATAATCCTGTTGACCTTGTACGCCCTTTGCGACTTTCGATGCCATGATGGCAATTTGTTTGCGGAGTTCTTGTTTCTCACTTCGGAAGTGAAATATATACATAATTTTTTAAATGCAAACAGTTAATCCAAAAAAATGTCTAAATTCTTTATAAAAATGAAACATTTTCTATTAACACTTCTCGTTTGCGCCGTTTTTGCGTTTGCGCAGTCCGGATTTTCCATAAACTCTAGCGGAATCCACGTTCCTGGAGCTCGCACGCTCAGTCCGGGCGACCTGTTTATCATGGGCGGATTCGAGATGGCCAGTAGCAACAAGCCGGCCAGCCTCGAAGGATACATTGTCGATGAATCAGGCAATCAAAGGCAACTGACCAAGTCCCCATCGAACACGGTTCTAGGATACATCGGCTATGGTGTTCTCGATTACCTCGAAGTCGGGCTCAACATCAACTTCCACTACGATGGCGATGCCGGCGGAACTAGACTCAAAGGTTTGGGTTTTGGCGACCTCGGACTTATGGTCAAGGCTCAACTTCCGAACCAGTCGCTAAGAGACCTTTTTAACATTGCTGCGGCAATCGAAGTGTTTATCCCGAGCGGAACAAACGAGAAAGGTCTGCGCCCAAGGCACCTCTGGTACATCCATAAAGGTGACCTCACGCATTCCTATTCTTCGGCAGACTTTTCCATGGCAGGAACGCTCTACTTGACCATGAACATCCATAGGAACGTAAACTGGAACAACTACGCGGGTGTCTTGAGAAATTTTGGAAGTGACGAAAACATCTTTGTCTATGGTACCGGTTTTAACCTTTTCCCCTACGAATGGGTTTCGCTTGTCCTAGAACTTTCTGGAGAAACATGGATCCGCTCCAAGGATATTTTACGTGGGTTCATGAACGATCAACTGAGATTTTCACCAGGCTTAAAAGTCAGGCTCCCGAAATTCACGACGCTTTCGATTAACGCCGACCTTGGCATGGACCTATTTAGAACGCGTAAAGTGAGCCGTGGGCATGCTATCACGGTTAAAAACAAGGGGCACCACTATTCCTACACCGTTCCTGGAAGCCCGCCCATTGCCGCCTCTATCAAGTTCAGCCGCACGTTTGACCTCAGTGGCAGGATTGAAGATTACAAGGAACGCATGAACTCGTGCCCCAAGTCCGGCCTGTCCTTAAAAGAAAGAAAATACCGTTGCGCCCCCGACCAAGATAACGACGGCATTGCAGACGACTTGGACTTGTGCCCCGACACGCCCGAAGAAGTGCTCATCGACGGTCACGGATGCCCGTTCGACCACGATGAAGACGGCGTTCCAGACTACAAGGACAGTTGCCCCGAAACAAAGCAAGGATATCCGGTTGATGAATTTGGTTGTATTCGCGATGCAGACAAAGACGGCATTCCAGACGAACTAGACAAGTGCCCGCGTTCCGAAGCTGGCGAAGACGTTAACGAAAACGGTTGCGTTCGCGACGATGACGAAGACGGTGTTCCAAACGTGCTCGATTCTTGCCCCAACACACCGGCAGGGCTCAATGTGAACAAGTACGGATGTTTCTTGGATAGAGACAACGATGGCGTTCCCGATGAATGGGACAAGTGCCCGAACAGTTTTGAAAAAGAAATTGTGAACATGTACGGATGCCCCATCGACTCTGACGAAGACGGCGTGCCGGACTATAGAGACCGATGCGAAAATACGGAAAAAGGAATGAAGGTCGATAGCCTGGGTTGCCGGCTAGATTTTGACCATGACGGCGTTTATAACGAAGACGATAAATGCCCCGACACACCCGAGAATGCGCCCGTAGACAACGAAGGCTGCCCCACCGATTCGGACCGAGATGGCATTTTCGATTACCTCGACAACTGCCCCAACACGCTCGATGGTACAGAAGTTGATGCCAACGGATGCCCGATTCGCGAAAAGCAAAACCTCGATAAAATTGCAAGGCGAATACAATTCCACAAGGGCACAGACAAGCCACTCAATTCGGCTTATACGGCATTTAGCGATGTGGTCTCGATCATGCGGCACAATAAAAAAATCGCTATCGAAATCCAGTGCAGCGTAAAGCAAGGAGAAGCGATGGTTCCGCAATCCCTTTCCGAAGCTCGCGCGACAGTCATCTACGATTTTCTAGTGAACAAGGGAATCAAGGAAGAGCGCCTTAAAGCAACGGGCTACGGTTTGCACTTGCCGTCAAATGTACGCGGGCACGCAAAGCTGAACCCCGTTGGAGTTCGACTGATTCCGCACAATTTCGCCCAAGAATAAGGGTTTTAGTCATTAGTCATTGGTCATTGGCATTAGTCAATGGTCAATGAACATTAGCTATTAGCCTTTGGTTAATAGCTATTTATTTTTATTGATCTTTTTTGTTGAACAGGAGCGCAATCACAAGCGCTACGACAACGTAAAGCGCCACCGCAGAAAACAGCCCAAGAATCTCGGAGCCAGAAAGCGCCTCTACCTTGATGTAAAGCAAGACGGAAAGAGGCATGGCGAGCAAAAAAAGGATTCCGGGAATTTTCTGTTTCATGGATGCAATGATAGAAAAAAGCCGCATGATGCGGCTTTAAAACTTGACTGGATTCCTCGCCCATAAAGGGCTCGGAATGACGAAAGAGCCATTACTTCACGGTAATCTGGTACTTCTTATCGCCAGCATTGACCTGGTAGTAGCCCTTGAATCCGCGGAACTTGGCTTCGCCATTTTCGTCGGCAGTAGCGTAGAGGTCGGTCGTCCAGACCTTGTGCCACAAGTCGTAAACGCGCTTTGCAGCAGGCTTTTCACGACCATCAGAAGCGACCATGCCGCCGTTCTTGACCCAGTGACGGTTGTCCCAGAAGCCCCACAGCACACTGCCGTTCACAGCCGGATGGCTAAAGGCAGTACGGATGAACGTTTCAAACTTTTCAGCCTGAACTTCTTCGGTATCATTCATGCCGACCTGCCAATCGCCAACGTCAAATTCAGTCACCTTGATCGGGAGGCCAAGGGAAGCGAGCTTGTCGAGACGAGATTTGATAAGCCCCGGAATCACCGGACGGAGACCAAAGTGGCACTGCACGCCAATGCCCATCACAGGCACCTTGCGGTCGAGCATACCCTTAATCAAACCATAATAGCGATCCGTTTCGCCAGCAGCCACAACGTTGTAATCGTTGATGTAAAGGATAGCCTTCGGGTCTGCCTTATGAGCCCACACGAATGCGCTGTCGAGAAC
>CAMZFJ010000163.1 GCA_947306025.1 uncultured Fibrobacter sp. | reverse complement strand
TCATAACGCTGTTTTATCCTAACTTTAAACTGTCCAACTTTTTGGGTTCAGTTCAGTGCGGAGCGTTTAAATTCTTTTGAGAAGTAAGATTACTTATCCTTAGCAAATTTCTTAGAGGCGGCCTTGACCTTCGGATCGTTCTGAGCGTCCTTGATCTTCTGCTTGATACCATCTTCGATGGACTTCTTGAGCTTTGCAGCGAGGTTCGGGAAACGATCTTCCAGGGAATCACTAAAGACAGCCGGCTTCTTTGCAGCAGGAGCAGCGCCCTTGCGCTTGCCGTTGAACGGGCGCTTTTTCTTGGACGGAGCCTTCTTAGCTTGAGATTTTTCTTGGGATTTTGTTTCCTGAGGCTTAACTTCTTCTGTGGATTTGACTTCTGCTTCTTCTGCCATAAATATACCTCTTGGAAAATTGTTTAAGTTGACGGGCGCAAAGATAGTAATTTTTTACAGAAATGCAAGTGGCCTAGTAGTTGGTAGAACTTAGACCGCTTCGCTCTTAGAACTTAGAAATGAAACTAAGATCTAAGTTCTAAGCTCTAAGTTCTAGAATCCAGCCAATGCGCGAGGACGGTGATGTCTGCGGGGCGCACTCCAGGCACGCGGCTTGCCTGCCCAAGCGTAAGCGGCTTGTGGGCGTTGAGGCGCTGGCGGCTTTCGATGCTGATGGCAGAAATCGACATGTAATCGAGATCCGGCGAGAGCTTGACCTTTTCCATCTTCTTCTGGTCGTCGATTTCGCGTTCCTGACGGTCGAAGAATCCCGCGTAGAGTTCTTCGGCGTACATGAACCACTGGTCGCGACGCGTGATTTGAGCATCGGGAGCTGCAACCTTGAAGAATGTTTCAGGATCAATGCCCGGGCGGCGGAGCACGTTGATCCAGCGGGTGCGCTCCGTGGCAAGAGCTTGTCCGCCCGCTTCGAGAATGATGTTTGCTTCATCCGGCGTTGCGGACGTTTCCGTAAATTTCGTCTTGAGGTCCGCCATGAGGTTCTTGCGGCGGTCCCAATCGAACCAGTCGCGGTCGCTGATCATGCCAATCTTGCGAGCCTTTTCCTTGAGGCGCATTTCGGCATTGTCGCTGCGGAGGAACAAACGATATTCGGCGCGGCTCGTGAACATGCGGTACGGTTCATCGAGCAAGATATTCACGAGGTCATCGACCATCACGCCGAGATAACTTTCGGAACGACCGAGAATGAAGGGGTCTTCGCCCTTGACCTTGAGAGCGGCGTTAATGCCCGCCATAAGGCCCTGCCCTGCCGCTTCTTCGTAACCGCTCGTGCCGCAGACCTGACCCGCAAAATAGATGCCGGGAACGTTCTTGCATTCGAACGTCGGATAAAGCTGCGTAGCGTCCACAGAATCATACTCGACCGCGTAACCGATTTGCAGAACCTTTGCGCGAGTGAGGCCCGGAATCGTGTGGATTGCAGCCAACTGAATGTCCGCCGGCAAGCTAGAGCTGAAGCCGTTGATGTACACGCGCCCGATGTCAGCCTGTTCCGGTTCGAGGAACAGCTGGTGCCCGTCGCGGTCGCCAAAACGGTTGATTTTATCTTCGATACTCGGGCAGTAGCGCGGGCCCTTGCCGTGGATACGGCCGCTGAACATCGGGCTATCCTTAAAGCCACTGCGCAGAATATCATGCGTCTTGATGTTCGTGCGCGTAATCCAGCAAACGCAATCGTTGCGGATAAACTTATTGACTTGGTCACCCCAGAATTTATCAGGCGTTCCGTTTTCGTCAAAATGGCGGTCGCTCATCGGCCACGGCTTATCATCGCCATGCTGCACATCGCATTCGTTAAAATCAATAGAATCCGGGTCGAGGCGGCTCGGCGTTCCAGTCTTCAAGCGGCGCAAGCGAATTCCGTTCTTCGCCAAGCATTCCGAAAGTTTATCTGCACTCGGCTCGCCCACTCGCCCACCGATGCTCGTTTCAAGTCCGGTAAACATCTTGGAGGCAAGGAACGTTCCACTCGTAATCACAAGCGCGCGTGTAATGTAACGGTCACCGTTCAAGAGCGTGAGTTCCAAGCGCCCATCGTTCATGCGTTCGAACGCAGCAAGTTCGCCCTGGATCAGCGTAAGCCCTTGCAGACTTTCCATCGTCTCTCGAGCGACTTCGCTGTAATACTTCATATCGCATTGCGCACGCGGGCCCCAAACTGCAGGACCTTTGCTCATGTTGAGCATGCGGAACTGGATGCCCGCCTTATCGGTCAAAAGACCCATGAGGCCGCCCAAAGCGTCGATATCGCGAACAATCTGGCCTTTCGCCACGCCACCCACGGCCGGGTTGCAAGACATTCTGCCAATAGCGTTCAAGTCCATCGTAAGCATAGCGGTTTTAACACCGATTTTCCATGCGGCATGAGTTGCTTCAATTCCGGCGTGACCGCCACCGACAACAACGACATCAAATTCTGCGATAATCATAGACTTCTTTCTTTGCGATTCTTGCGCAAACGCGATTTTTTTCCGCAATTTAGAAAATATATGGCGCAACGGCTATATAAAAAACGCGTCCCGAGTTGGGACGTGTTTTTAAAGGATTTCCGCGCATTCCCGCCAAGCGAGGACTACGCGAGAACGACTCTTACTTGGCTTTCTTAGCAGCCTTAGCGTCAGCCTTCTTGGCCTGCGGCTTTGCTTCAACCTTAGCGGAATCAGCGGCCTGCTTGACTTCGATCTTCCATTCGACGTTCTTGCCGTTGAGGAGTTCTGCAATTTCCTTCTTCAGGTCATCCTTTTCGCGTTCGAATGCGGCATACTGCTTGTACGTGCCATCCGGATTCACGAGGTAAACCTTCGGAACATAACCATCGCTGTAAAGTTCACCGAACTGACGAGCTTCGTCCCACATAACGCTAACGTTATCATCGAACTTGGCATCGTCAATGAAACGACGGATACCCGGCTTGTTGTTACCACCGCTAGCGATAGAAAGCGTCGTGAGGCCCTTCGGTGCAAATTCCTTGGCAATTTCAAGAATCTGCGGAGCAGCGTGAGCGCAGTGACCGCAAGTAGCGGAGAAGTAGAACATGAGGAGCGGTTTTTGAGCAAATGCGCTCAAGTCTTCCCCCTTGACCGTAATGCCCGAAGCCTTCACCTTGAAGTTCATCTTGGCAGGCATGCCATTGGCAAGCGTATCGCCACGAAGGCCGGCAACTTCAGCCTTGAGTTTTTCTTCTTCTTCCTTAGCCTTCTTCATTCTTTCTTCGTTAATCAGCTTCGACTTTTCCATAAAGCGGTCGCCGACAGCCTTCAAAGTATCATCCGAAAGAGTCATTGTGAACGTGGTATCGCGAACGCGCTTTCCAGCATCACGGAGACCGAGGACGAAATAGTCCCCGTCAAATTCTGTTTCGAACTGACGACCAATGCCGTAGAACTGGTTACCGAACTGGAAACCGATCAAGTAAGAGAACTTCTGCTGTTCAGAAGGAACTTCCGGGAGCGTCACTTTTTCATTCTTCACGGCCGGAGCGGGATTTATCGGCAAAGCCTTGCGAAGAGAATCAACAAGAGCGTGGCGCTGTTCGTCACTTAAATCCTTGGCGGTTGAATCCGGCTGGGTCTTGAGATAGCGTTCACGCATGGAGTTCTGGATACGGCGGCTAATGACGCCAAGAGAATCGTGCGGGAGCTGCAACTTGAGGGTAGAATCCTTCATGTTGCCCAAAGCATCATGGAAAGCCTGAACAACAACGTCTTCGTCAATGCCTTCGCCAGTTTGCCAAGGAAGGTTCGAAAAATTCTGAAGACCGAACTGGGCACCGAGCATGTAGGCAAATTTCTGGTCATCTGTAGAATTCGGGGTTATAGCAGCAACTTTAGAAACCGGTTTCTGGGTTTCACCGCAAGCGATAAGTGCAAGAGCGGCGGCACCGAGAGCAATTTTTTTCAATTTCATTATATAGACTCCTTAAAGTCAAACACTAGGAATAACCATTCCTAATTTTGCATTCCAATATAGCATATTTTTTTGAATCTACTCCACGTTTCAACGCAAAGAATCACGAACAAAGCCCTGTTTTGGGATTCCTTCGAGAACCCTGAAGGTTTCAGAACCTATAACAGCCCCATCTTTATATGCGGTTTCCACCCGATATGTCCCAACCGGGATATTTTTCTTTTTTGAATAACTACGATAACCTTGATCTCGCCCACCACGAATAATCATCCGGCTCGATGTAATTTTATCCGTTAATTTAAATGTATTTGTAGAAGGTTCTTTGTAGTACCAGCGGAATTCAATGGGAGCCTTAAGCTCTGCAGGTGCGTAAACCGACGACATAAAGTAAATTTCGTCACCATCTTCTTTGTGGATTGTCGTACCCTTGAACCCCATCCTCTGCCAAAAGTCTAGTTTGTCTACATCGCACGAATATGTTTCACGGTCAAAATTTTTGCAGACGATTTGTTGCTTTAAAACGAGCGGAACAGGAGCTATCCAGTTAGCGAGATACGCAATTGAAAGGATTAAACTAATTGATATCGGCGCAATCAAAAAACGCTTTTTACGCGACATCTTACGCGGATCATCGTCTGGAAATTTCAGCAAAGATTTCATCCAAAGTAAATAGCAAATTCCAGCAGATAAAAGCGTGCTCAAAAAGAACCAAAACGTTCCCATTCCGTGAACCAAGTGCGGTATCAAGAAGTTAAAGAACATCGTCCCGAGCAAGCAGAAGAACGCAAGGCAAACGCCAAAGTTTTCATACTTTTCCTTCAAGAATTCATTGCCGACGAGAAGAGCCGCTAAAACTAGTACAATGATAAACGACGCTATGGAACCCGAGCTTTTGAAATAGCAGATGACGAGTGCGCTATAGAGGTTTCCGAAGCAAAACTGCACAAGCCAAGTCAAACGGTCTATCCATGTTTGCGGCCATTCGTAAGACAAAGCCCTGTGGTAAAAATTTTGCAGAATTTTTGTATTGGACGCCTCTTCATTATTGGAATCCTCTTCATTTATGTCATCACTACAATCAACAACTTTTCGCGTGGCAATAAAGGATATCGAAAATAGCGCCAGCAAATAATAGAACGACAAAAAAATGAGGTCCGAACCGTAAACCTTACTCCCTATCGTCATCGAGTCCCAACTGAACCCGCCTAAAAAAGCAAATGCCGGGAAAAACTTCTCCGTTTTTTGAACTGCGGATTTTTCCCGCAACCTGTTTAAAAATTCCATGACTGCAAAATACAAAAAAAGCTAAATTTTCGCCGTAAAATTTTAAAAGGTCATTACAATGAAACTCTCCAAGTATTTCTATGTCACGCTCCGCGAAACGCCCAGCGACGCTACCATGCCCTCCCACATCTTCCTCATGCGCGGCGGCTACATCAAGCCTGTTTCTACCGGTATCTACTCCATGATGCCGATGGGTTTCCGCGTGATCCAGAAGATTGTAAACATCATCCGCGAAGAAATGAACAAGATTG
>CAMZFJ010000162.1 GCA_947306025.1 uncultured Fibrobacter sp. | reverse complement strand
CGTGTATAAAATACAGACTCACTTAAAATACAAAAGAAATAAGAAAATGAATAAAAATATTAAAGAAAAAATATTTAAGGCATTTAATGAGCTAATCGCACCTCTAGATGGTAAACCGGCCCTTGTGAGCGCCATCATTCTAACAGCCACTTTGGCTTCTCTGGATATGCCCAATTTCGCCATATTCCTGCTTGGAATGGTGTTTTTGCTCACGCATTCTTTCCGGCGGCACTTGCAATGGGTGATTTTTATTTCTATGGCCGTTGGAATTGTCGTCCACGAGGGGATTCCAAGTTTTGGAATGCTTTGGGGAGCTGAAAAATGCGTTCGGGAATGTGCGGGAGAAAGCGCAAGGGAATGCGTCGAAAAAAGCGTGGGAGATTGTGACGGTAAATGCGCGAAAATAAGCAGTTCGGGCTGCGGAATTGTAGAAACGCGCCTGCCGCGCCCCAAGGGAACTGCATTTATCATCAACGTCTCGCAAGAAAAAATCAAAAATACAGCAAATTCATTCGAAGCGGCTCGCGATGTTCACTACAAAGTGCGATTGACCGAAAAGCGGGACATGCCGAACCTTCCCGAACCGGGCGATTCCATTTGCTACGAAGCATCATGGTACCCCGTAACACCGCCGAGCGTCCCCGGAGCATTCGACACGCAAGGTTGGCTAAATTCGCAAGGGTTGGCCGCCTACGGAAAATTCAAGCACTGGGAATCATACTCCGGCGATTGGACTTTCGAACGGAGTTTCTTCAAGTTCCGGCAATTTCTGCAAGCGCGATTTGCAAAGTTCCTCGATCCCGCCGAAACAGGACTCTTGATGGGGCTTTTGGCAGGCGACCGCTCGGGCATTCCAGAGGTTCTGCGAAGCGATTTTCAACGTTCGGGGCTTGTGCATGTGCTTGCCATCAGCGGTTTTCACGTTGTTTTGCTCGCCGGGATGCTCATGGTATTCCTTAAAGCAACAGGCCTTCCGCATAAAATCGTCATTCTCATTGCAACGGCGCTCCTCGCGGTTTACGTTCCCGTCACAGGCGGTTCGCCAGCAGTCAGGCGCGCGGTCATGATGTTTGCCATCCCGCAAATCGGAACGCTATTCGGGAAACCGGCCAACACGCTCAACAGCTTAGGCGTCGCGCTGCTCCTCATCATTTTGCCGGAACCCAGCGTTATTTGGAATCCGGGATTCCAGCTTTCTTTTGCAGCCACGGCGGGCATCATCATCGGCACACCCCACAACCCGACAAAATATTTGCCCGAAAGCCTTAGCCGCAACAAGCTCTGGCAAAAAATCCAAGCATTCGCCATCGACCCTACATACGTCACGCTTTGCGCGACACTTGCCACAGCGCCATTCCTGATCCATCATTTCAAAACGCTTTCGCCGTTCGCATGGTTCGGAAACATCATCATCGTGCCCGCGATTTCGCTCGGCATGCAGGCCGGGCTTTTCGCGCAGCTCTCCCCCATTGACTTTATCAGCGGCACATTCTGCGCCGCCGCACGATTCTTTTTGCGGCTCGCCTCGCTCCTCACGCGCATACTCTCGGACAGCGCTGCCGCCTCGATGACCGTCGGGCCGTTTTCGCCAGCGGTATTGCTCGCGCTCGGCTTCTTGATTTTGCTTTTGCCGATTTGCCGCAAGAACTATATCGCCCGCAAATACGCTTTTTTATGCATGTTAGCCGGCACCGCTTTATTCGCATTTGAAAGCTACCGCGAAGTGCTGCACCCGTCGTGGACACTCACCACCATTGATGTCGGGCAAGGCGATAGCCATCTTGTCAAGGCGCCATCCGGCAGGCATTTTCTCGTGGACGCCGGCGACAACAGCAGGCAAGATTCCGGCAAAGACATCATCGTTCCCTTTTTGCACCACATTGGCGTTCGTGAACTCGACGCCTTAATCATCACACATCCCGACAAGGACCATTTCGGAGGCGCCCTTTCGCTAATAAAAATGTTCCCCGTCAAAGAAATATGGGCGAGCAAGTGTTCGTTAAAAGAACGCAAACCTGATTGGCAACAAGTCCTCCGCGAAGCAAACAAACGCCGCATTCCAATCCGCGATGTACACCGCGGCCTCCTTTGGAAAGAAAACTTCTTTGAAATTCGAACGCTCCACCCTGTCGAAAACGTCTGCACCGAAGCAAACGAAGGGAGCATAACGCTGCGCCTCAAGGGACTTGGGCATTCCGCCATCCTCACCGGAGACCTAACCGCAGCCGGAGAAAAAACTATTATGAAAACCGACATTTATCTGAAAAGCGACGTGCTAAAGCTCGGGCACCACGGGTCAAAAACATCGAGCAGTCTACCGTTCCTGAACGCCGTCGCCCCCACATACGCCATCATCCCCAGCGGGCGCAAGAACCGGTTCCGCCATCCGCACAAGCAAGTGACCGACCGCCTCGACTCGCTCCACATTCCCTACATCAACACCGCAAAAAAAGGGACGATAACATTCACGTTCGTCCCTGATTCGATCAGTTATACAACAATGTGGTAGTAACAGTGGTTAGTAAACAGTGGTTAGTAAACAGGATAATAAAATGAAGAATAAAAAATTATTTTACCATTTTTCATTTTAAACTTTTAATTTTTCATTCCTAATCACTAGCCACTAACCACTGCCTACTGTTTACTTCCCGGCAAGCATTTCAAGTGCCGCACCGTGCAACAGTCCATTCGAGGCGATGCTCGTGAACCCTTCGTAAATGGGCGCCGTCGGCTTACCGCTGGCATCAAAGAGTTCAATCTTGCCATCGATCGTGCTGAACTTGCCACCCGCTTCCTTCATCAAAAGCGGGAACGGAGCGATATCCCAAAGCGATACGACCGGATCCACCATGATTTCAGCACGGCCAGCCGCTACAAGATAATACCCATAGCAATCGCCCCAACCGCGATGCAAGCGAGCGCTACGGCGAAGCTTCGTAAAGCCTTCACCAAAGCCCTTGTCTTCCATCGTATTAACAGTTCCCGAAAGCACAAGCGCATCGCTCAACTGCGACACCTTCGAAGCGTGGACTTCGCGGCCGTCCAAGAAAGCACCGCCACCGTTGACCGCCCACACCGCGCTCTTCATTGCCGGCAAACGAATCACGCTTGCAATCGGAACGTTCTTGTGGTAAAGCGCAATCAGCGTTCCGAACAAAGGCACACCATGAATAAACGACTTCGTACCGTCAATCGGGTCAATCACCCACTGGAATTCCGCATCGGGGCTTTCAATGCCAAATTCTTCGCCAATGACGCCAAAGCCGGGCGTTTCCTTGGCCCAGAATTTGCGAGCCAGTTCTTCGGTTCCCTTGTCCGCAATCGTCACCGGTGTCTTGTCGGCCTTCCATTCAACGCCCACATCGTTCTGGTAAAACTTGAGGATGTTCTCTTCGGCAAGTTCCGCCGTTTTAAGAGCAATCTTCAAGAGTTCCAGATTTTCAGGAGCAACTTCATCCCTTGCAATTCGACTTTCCATTTCGAACATGCGATCTCCTAACCGACCCACTTTTTAACAAGCGAAACAAGCAGTTCGTTTTCTTCGGGCTTGCCGACCGTAATACGGATGTGTTCCGGCATGCCAAAGCTCGTGAGCCCGCGAACAATCATCCCGTTCTGTTCCAAGAACGAAACAAGTTCCTTGGCCTTATCGCCAATGCGAACGCAAATGAAGTTCGCCTGCGTCGGAAGCACCTTGAAACCAAGCGCCGTAAATTCGCGGTTCAAGTATTCAAAACCCATAGCGTTGTTCTTGCGCGTTGCTTCAACGTGGTCCGTATCGGCAAAAGCGGCAATCGCCGCCACCTGGGCAGCCTGGTTCACGTCAAACGGCGGCTTGATTTTCCACATGTGGCGCACCACTTCGGCATTCGCAATCGCATAACCCACGCGGAGCCCTGCCAAGCCATAAATCTTGCTGAACGTGCGGTTGATGAACAAGTTCGGGAACTCGTCCAATGCAGATGCAAGCTTCGGGAAATCCGGAGCGGTCGCAAATTCCGCATAAGCCTCGTCCAAGAACACGAGAACGTTCTTCGGCACTTTAGCGAGGAACGCACGAATTTCAGTTTCATTGTAATAATGGCCGGTCGGGTTGTTCGGGTTGCAAATGAACACCACGCGAGTCTTGTCGTTAATCGCAGCAGCGAGCTTATCAAGGCTAGCGCGTTCTTCGCCCTCGCCCACGCCAATAAAATCGGCACCGTTCGAAAGCGTCGTAAACTTGTAGACCGAGAACGTCGGAGTCACGCCCACGCAGTTGTCGCCCTGGCGGATAAATGCCTTACCCACCATGTCGATGATTTCATCAGAACCGTTACCGATAACGATCTGGTTCTTGTTCACGCCAAATCTTTTTGCAATGTCGTCAATCAACTTCGGAGCATCGCCACGCGGATACAAGTGCAACGAATTTGCAATTTCGTGGAACGCTTCCACCGCCTTCGGAGAAGCGCCCAGCGGGTTCTCGTTAGACGCAAGCTTTACAACATTCTTAAGACCATAACGTTCACGAATTTCGTCGATGGACTTGCCAGGGACATAATCGGAAAGTTTAGAAAGTTCTGGACGCGGATCGACCACAAATACCTCCATTTTAACGCGTGTAAATTTAGCTTTTACCAGAGGATTTATCTAACTTTGATGGACATGAAGCACATTCTTTGCCTACTATTTGTCTTTTTAGCGACCAACGCTTTTGCACTCGACCACATGTGGGACATGAGGTACACCTTTGGCCCCGAAAGCCGTCCATCCCCAAAGATCGGTCTCGGTATCGGCATCCGCTCCCCGTTCAATTCGAACGTCCTCTTCCCCATCAACTTTACAACTCGACTCAACAAGCAATTTGATGTCGGCGCAAAGCTCGATATCAACACATACAACCAATTGAACGAAACAAGGACAGCCCTTGACCTTGGCGTTCGCTACCGCTACAGACCGAGTTCATTCCTCGCATTCGATGGCTACCTGGACTTGAGCGACATCAGCGCAAGCGCGGTCGTGTTCACCATCGGAACACAGCAGTTCATTGCAAAATGCTTCGCCAACTACTACGAACTCCGCGCAGGGTTCCTCGACGGAGCAACAAAGTATAACGGCGAAGAAGGTTACGTCAAGTTTTCTGGTGCCATGATTCCGACACTCGTTTTCGGACAAATGTTCCGCATTTTCCTTGAAATCAATTCTTCGGCTAGCATTGGCAACCTTCGCAAAGACTTCATGGTCGATATCATCCCGAAGTTCGAACTGACATTCGGCGGAACGCACGTGCGCATCGACTTTGACGTGGGCGTAATGCAAGAAAAGAACAATGATGTTAAAACCATTGCTCTTTACGTTATGACATCGTTGTAGCGGCGGAGCCGCAGTAGATAGTAGACAGTGGTTAGTAGACAGTAGGCAGTGGTTCGTAAACAGGATTATAAAATGAAAAGTTAAAAATGAAAGATTAAAAATATAATTCG
>CAMZFJ010000161.1 GCA_947306025.1 uncultured Fibrobacter sp. | reverse complement strand
TGAACCCATCTTTATTAATTCCTAGTTCACTCATAAGAGCATTGTCTTGTCGCTCCACATGATGTAAACTCTCTGTATCCGCCCAGTTATAGATTACATCAATTTTATCTTTTGGGCAACCATGAGAAGCAATGGTCTCTTTCATCTCCTCAGAGATAGTCACGATCCTTGTATTGCCTTGATAAGCCTTCCTCTCCCTATATCGAAAATACTTGACCAAAGGGTTTGATTCTTTAAGTCCCTTAATACGCATCAAGGTATCAGGGAATAAATCCTGTGCATTGTATAAAGTAGGCGCAAACTTCGCAAGCTTTGCGCCCATCCATCCAAGAAACGGAGGTGAGCTGTATATATAATACACATCAGTCGGTGTTTTCTTTGATTCCTTGTATAGTACCCTTGTTAGCTGAAGGTATTTAATCATTCGATCAAACAAACCTTCACCTTCACCGCCACGAGAGCCAATTCTCTTGACAACGACATTTTCAGAGATTTGCTCTACAGGATGGTCAAGATAATAATTCTTTACTTCTTCTGAGATTCGTCGTGAAGGGAATCCTGTAAGAACGGTTACCTTAGCCCCAAGTTCTCCTAAATCAAGAGCCAGTTCATTTAATAACGCGTGACGTTCCTTGCACAAATGACCGGTAATAAATGTGATTCTCATTTTTTACTCCGAATAAATTGCAGTCACCCAATTATTAAACTGAGGATTCATACCCTTAGCAGTATTTACATAAGACTGGTGCAGATTCTTGGTAATTTCACCGTAGCCAAGTTCATACCTATCAATACTTAATACAGGCGTCAACTCCATTGCGGAGCCACACAAGAACGCTTCATCAGCAGTATAGAGTTCCGTTCTATCAATAGTTCTTTCTTCAACTTCATAACCCAAACTTTTAGCAAGCTTAATTACGGTATCTCTTGTAATACTTTCAAGAACGGCATCTGTAAAAGCAGGCGTAATCAATTTTCCGTTTCTTACCATAAAGAAACAGCTACCAGGCCCTTCAGAGATTTTGCCGTACTCATTAAGGAACAAGCAAGTATCATACCCGTTCCTCAAAGCCTCTCTCTGTCCGTATCTGCTATTGATGTAGTTTGCACCACACTTAACACGAGGCGAAAGGGCATTCTCGCTAATGCGTCGCCAAGAGGTCACACAAACATTAAGCCCTTTTTTATTGTATTCGGCACTAGTTTTACCTCTCGGAATTGGAGCGACAAACATATTTGTTGGGCCGTCCGAGCCCCAGGATCCAAAACCGTCTACAAACAAAGTCTGACGAACTGAAAGGTTTTCTTCGTATTCATTGGCTTTTACAACATCAACGAATGCTTTTTTTAAATCACTTTTGCTAAACGGGCAATCAATCTGGATAAGCCTTGCCGAACGCAGCAGTCTTTCGTAATGGTCATCCAGTCTAAAAGCATACAACTGATGTTCATCTTCATTCCAATAGCATGGAATTCCTTCAAACACATTTAACCCAAATTGCGAAGTCGGGGCCAATATGTTGATTTTGGCGTCATTCACATGGACAAGTTCGCCCTTAAACCATATCAATCTTTCAGAAACATCGTATTTCATTTTTTTCTCAGTGGTGGTCAACACCCATAGATTCTTTATTCTTTTCCATATTTTCCTGAGTCTCTTCGACATCTTTCATGGAAAATACACGGACAAAAGTCAAAAACCACATTTTTATATCATAAAAGATTCCGTATTTCTTTACTTTATCAATATAGATATTGTCGTATTTGACCTTTTCATCCCAGGCAAGTTCATTTCGTCCGGTAACTTGGGCAAGTCCCGTTATTCCCGGAAGAATGGTAAAACGTCTTTTATAAGCCTCATTTAATTCTTCGTACTTTGGGAAATGACCAACAACAGGCGATCTCGGTCCAACAAAAGCCATGTCTCCCTTTACGATATTCCAAAGCTGGGGCAGCTCATCGAGGCTTGTTTTACGTAGAAATCGACCAACCTTTGTTATCCTTGGATCTCCGGCAAAACTATAGACGCCCGTACCCATATTTTGCGCATTTACGACCATAGAACGGAACTTTAACATTCTATAAGTTTTGAAATTTTTCCCAATCCTTTCCTGTTTAAATATAACCGGACCTTTAGAATCCATTTTTACAGCAACGGCAATAACCAACAGAAGCGGAGAAAGAACGATAAGAGCAAAACCCGCAATAATTGTATCGATTATTCTTCTAAACAGAAAGTACATAAGCCTATATCCATATTGTTAATTGTTATATACCCTATGCAACCGCACTTTTTTTAGCAAGTTTAATGTGTTCAACAATCTCATCCACAGCCTTCGCAACCTCGGCCTTATTCTTAGCAAAAGCCTCTTGTGTTGCACCAGATAACGAAGACTCGTAATCGCGAAGGCTCTTCATATTTTTACTAAAAACCGTTTCAATGTCGGCAATGTTGTCAATTTTTGAGCAATCGCAGAACGAGCGAGAGAGGATTGCGCGAGTGGAATCTAGCCTGTAGTGTTCCATAATGACTTTTTCAGCAGGAAGCATCCCGCAACCAAGCTTTGCAATACCGCCAAAACCATAAGGAATCCCCACAGCCTTGAACTTCTGACAAAGTTTTTCAACGGTTCCATCAGTAAGCAATTCAAACATGAATGTCATGCCATAAGACAAATGCAGGTCGTTCAACCCAATATGGATTTCGTCGAAGCCCCCCATCTTGAGGATGTCGTCAATGCAATCTACGGCTTCTTTCGTTTCCAAAAGCAACGTCGTCCTGCAACGGCCATTGACTGCGTTTATGAAGTTCGTAACCTCTTTTGTCGTTTTCCAGTACGGGAGCATGATAATATTGGCCCCAGCGTCTATAACCGAGTCTATTTCGGCCGGGCTTCCGTTGTACCAAGGATTTACACGGACGAGCATTTCCGAAGTCGTAAGATGCGGCTTGATTACCTTGATATCAGCAACAGTGTGCTGAGACTTAACTGAGTCGTAATTTTTCTGACGTTCCTCTTTGCCCCGGGTTTCCAAATCGACCCAAATGCGGTCAACGCCATATTTCTGGGCGATTTCAGCCACATCAGACCGATTCGTGATGTACATCAGATTCAGTGGCATTACAAGCCTCGTTTAAAAAAGAGTGTATACAGTTTTGAGCCGACAACTACAGGCTTGTAGATATAGATTGCGTCCACCACGTTTTGTTCGTAGAAGGCTCCGCTACGTTTCTTGCAACGAGTTTTGTCAAGGGGTATAAAAGAATCATCAAGGAACACGATACACTCGAAAACGCCCATGGCCTCGGCAGTTTCTTTCGCCATTACGCCGTACTGACCAGCATCAAGAATAAGGAGATTCTTATTCTGTGATATCATGCAGCCTCCTCATAGCAATAAGGTTCCGGCTCGTGGGCCGGAATGACGTAGGAAGCTTCGCTTAGGATGCTAAAGCCGTTGCAAACAGTTGTTTGCAAAATGACGTTATTTGATAACGGTTGTATGCAAAATTTGCAAGGTTTTACTTTTCTCAAATTTTTTGTTGTAGATTTGCGGGCGAAAAAACTGATGAAGGTATTTTTATGACCAAAAAGTTTCAAGGAAAAACTTATCTCGATCCCAAATACGATCCCGCATTCAAAGAACTTTTCGATTCCGAGGACGCAATCAAAGATTTTCTCAACGACATTCTCAAATTGGAAATCGGCGACAAAATCAAGAGTCTCACATTTACTTTTGACAAAGCGTTTCGATTTAGAACGCCCAAAAGCAAAAAGGTCGTTCTCGACGTTTTTATTACCACCAATTCCGGACGTTTCTTGAATATCGAAATGCAAAAGTGGAAGCATGAATTTTTTATTGATCGCACTGTACTCTACAATGCAGCGCTGGTAATCAAAGGCAAAATTGAATTGGATAATTCTGAAACGTTTAAGGCTTTGCTCGAAGCCGAACGTGAAACAAGACGTTACGAACTCCCGGAAACCATTTCTATTTGGATATGCGATTTTGAACTGCCTGGAATCGGAGATGAATATGTCGACGAATGGAGTATTTTCAGTCGCAACTCCGTAAAAAACGGTAGCATCATTCCAATTTTCAGCAAAAATAAGTATATTATGATTAGCCTGCCAAACTTCAGGAAGTCCGAAAAAGAAGTGCATTCCCATTTGGACGCTTGGCTTTACTTGATGAATCATGCGGGCACGGACAACAAAGTTCCCGACTTTGGTAATAGAATCATCAGAGACGCTCTTGAACGAATTCGGGTGGACAAAGCAGACAACAAACTTTTGGCAAGGCAGGGTAACGCTATGAAACGTGACGAAGAATACCAAACGCGATTGGCAAGCGCTGTTGTCAAAGCCAATATCAAACTTCTTGGGGCTTTGATTGATGCAGGAAAAATTACTATAGACGATGCAGTCAAAGCTTCCGGATATTCCAAAGAAATGCTTGGATTTAAGCAATAGATTGGCCAACATTACAGGCCTCCCAATTGCGATTTACGCTGTTCGCGGTGCATTTCGCCGGTGCCACCCTCCACCACACCGTCACTTTTAAGCACGCTAATAAACGTGCCAAAGAAGCATTTACAATCAAACAAGAAGCTTTGGCGCTTTACGTATTCGCCGTCAAGGGCCGCCTTCACGGGAATTTCGAGTTCGTCGCGGCCGTTAATCTGCGCCCAGCCGGTCAGGCCCACGGGCACGTCGTTCGCGCCGTACTTATCGCGTTCTTCAATCAGGTCGTACTGGTTCCACAATGCCGGACGCGGGCCGACAATGCTCATGGTACGGAATTTGTAAATGTTAAAATGCTTCTTGTGGAGCCCTACGCGTTTTTGCTTAAAGAGCACGGGGCCCTTGGTGTCGAGCTTGATGGCTATAGCGATTACAAGCATCGGAATGGCAAGCACGATGATGCCAAAACCAGAAAGCGCGATATCCAAAAGACGCTTAAAAAAAAGTGTATAGGGAGTCTTATGCACAAGACCCCTCTTGCATCAAGGATGCATCAGATAACAAGACCCCGTGCATCGTGGGGCTAGAGAGCCAGACCTTCTTCTCGAAACGCGTCATGGATTTCCGCAACCTCGGGATATTCCGGCATGCATAAGGTAAGGCGACCGCTGATCCAACCCGCATTGCCGGATGTTAAACTATACATATCAAATATAAATAATATTATTGTAATTTTGCTAGATTACTGCCTATTTAATGACAGAAATCTTACTTTTTTGAGTTTGGATTGTGCTGCTATGCAGCCGCGCATACAAGCGGAGATTCCCGATCATCCCCGTCAAGCGAGGACAGGCGTCGGGAATGACAAGGCTCTTCTCGTTAACAGGCAGTCAAACCTATCGCATCATTTCTTTAGCCTATTTCCCAGACTTTCCACCATAGTATCCGTAGTACCCGTAATAACCATAGTGACTTTCGTGATCATCACAATGGTTCAGCACAAAAGCCTTCGGCTTAT
>CAMZFJ010000160.1 GCA_947306025.1 uncultured Fibrobacter sp. | reverse complement strand
AAAATCATTTTTACCTGTGAGATATAGCAAAAAAGAAGGGCCGCATTTGCGACCCTTCTTTAAATCTTTGCTAATCTGAAATTACTTCAAGACAATCTTGTTGGTGAAGTTGACAGACTTGCCTGCAACGCGAATCACGTAAACGCCAGCATCGAGAGCAGCGAGGTTCATTGCGCTAGAAGCGTCACCCTTAGCAACAACCTGACCCTGGAGATTCATGACTTCTGCAGTAGCGCTAGACTTAACGCCAGAGAAGCTGAGGGTACGGCCAGAAAGGAGAGCCTTAACAGAGGATGCACCACGGACAGACTGAATTGCACTGCCTTCGCAATCAGTCGGGCAGGAACCATCAAACGGACCGACACCGCAGATATTGAACTTGTAGCTACCGCTCTTGTTCTGAAGTTTGAACTTTACAGCAACGAGCTGTTTAGCTGCTTCAGGACCGGTAATTGTGACATCGCCCTTGTACCAAGCCGGCTGAGCAAAGCCAGACCAAGCAACGGCCTTCGACACAGCCTTAGTTGCAGCCTTGGGAAGAGTTGCAGACGGGTTTGCATATTCGATCTTAGAGTCATAATCACCGAGACCGAGTTCGAGTTCCGGAGAAATATCGGACGTATAAGTAATGCAGATGCCACCCCAATCAGAAGCGTCAGCAGGATCCGTCTTATTCTTATTATCCGCATTTTCACCGGCAACGTTAAAGCCAATACCAATGAACGGGTCATAGCTCAAATCACCCTTATCAAGCACTGCGGTACCGCAAACGCCACCGCAATGATCGATAACCTGATCCAAAGCAGTCTTAGAGTAGTCGTTACCGAGCGGAGCCGGCCACTGAACTTCGGACTTACCACCGTCGCTATCGTCGGCATAGCTAAACCAATAACCAGAGGTATTGCCTCCATTGTCAAGACCGGTATCAATCTGATAAATCGACTGATTACCAATCCAGGTATCAAATGCATATACAGCAGAAGCTGCGAGAAGTGCAGTTGCAAGTGTAAGTTTCTTATTCATAATTCTCTCTCTTTTTAACTGTTTTACCCAAAATGGGTGATTTGGACAACAATATATTTTTTTTTCTCCAAAAATGCCATACTTCAAGCCATTTGAAAAAAAAATTTACATTAAAGTCTTTACAGCACCCTTTCCTTAGTAATATAGCACTTTGGCAATAGGCAGAGCACATACAAATTTCCTTACAAATTTCTTTTGTGTATTTTATCACATAAACTGAACGCAACTTTTTTATTACGATAACGGGTATTTCATTCCAGCCTACAGAAAGCTACATTGTATAGTAATACCAAACAGGGTGACGGTGTAAAGCCCCAACACAAAGCTTAACGAGCATCGTGTTACAATAGTAAACAAAAAATTAGCGTAAATTGTTTACTATCTTTGTTTTATTTAAATATTTTTTTGTCAAAACAAAAGGAAAACACTCATGAAATTGACAAAGCTCCTGACAAGCATTTTGGCATGCACGGCGATTTCCGCGTTCGCTGCCGATGCGGCAACAGCAACTCCCAAAAAAGTGGGTCCGGTTTCTTATTATGGAGCCCTTCACACTAGCGGCAGCAAAATTATTGGCGCAAAGAACAACCAGCAGGTCATGCTCCGCGGCGTTAGCCTTTTCTGGTCCGATGCAACAGGCGACTCGTATTACAATCCGACCGTCATTTCATGGGCCGTAGACAACTTTAAAATCGACGTGTTCCGTTATGCCATGGCTATCGAATACTACGATTCCGATGGCGGAACAAAGAACAAAGTCGATGCGGGTTCTTCCTACAAACAAAACCCTACTGGACAGTTATCCGCAATTGACAGAATGGTCCAGGCAGCCATTGAAAACGATGTTTATATCATTATCGACTGGCACAGCCACAGAGCCCACCAAGAAACAAGCATAGCTAAAGAGTTCTTCAAGACGGTTTCTGAAAAGTACAAGGATGTTCCGAACATCATTTACGAAATTTATAACGAACCGGTCAGCGGTAGCGGTGGCGACTGGGGTGCAATCAAGAGCTATGCCAACACAATCTGCCCCGTAATCCGCGCCAACACGCAAAACCTGATTATCGTCGGTACGCCGAACTGGTCTCAACACCCGGAACAAGGTGCAAGAGATCCGGTTAACTCGACAAATATCGCCTATGTTTTGCACTTCTATGCAGCAAGCCACTCCAAAGGCTCTTATGGCGGCAACGTTTCAAGCGCTCTTAGCGCCGGCTACCCGGTGTTCATCAGTGAATGGGGTACAACCAACGCCGATGGCGATGGCGAACCAAGTTCTGGAGCCACAAACGAATGGACATCTTTCATGGACCAGAACAACATTCCGAACTGCAACTGGAGCTTGCGTCAGCAGACCAGCCACGTAGACAAAAAGAGCGAAAAGTCTGCAATCTTCGCAGGCGATAAAGCTCTCACAACAATCGCAGATCTTGACGCAGCAACGCTCACCTCTTCTGGTAATATCATCAAGAGCTATCTCACCAAGAATGCACGCTCCTGGACTGACTCTCTTGTCAAGGGCAAGAGCGGCAGCTGCTCCTTCAAGGCCACATCTGCCAAGCAGACCGACGGCAAGATTTCCGGTGTTCTCAAGTCCGGCTGTACCTACACTTCCAGCAACGAAAATGTTGTCACCGTTTCTGGCAGCGACATTATTTTGAATGATTACGGTTTCGCTATCCTCACGGGTAATGATGGTTCTCAGTCTGTCGTGACCGTTAAGGAAGTCGCGGGTCAAACCATCCAGAATCTCCAAAACTTACACTGCCAGTACCCTAGCACTTGCGTTTCTGACTCAAAGTCGAGTAGATTACTCGACTTTGACGGCGATGGCGTAAATGATTACGTTCTCAGCATGGAAGACAAGACTAATCAAGGTTCTAGTTTCAAACTCACAGCACTTGACCCGACGATTGTTTCTGTAAGCAAGTCCAAATGCACAGACGCCAACTGCTCTAACACGTATAAGAATCAGCAAGTTTGGATGTTGCACTTCCACTCATACGGGAACGCCCGCATCGTGGCATCGGCCCCCGCAATTACGGGCTTCCGCGCCATGCAAGACACCTTCGAAATCACATACCAGAAGGGCACGTACAACTTTAGCGGCAAGTTCAAGGACCAAACCATCGCTCTCGGCGGAAAAACAACCACGGGCTTCCAGGATGACATGATGGGAAACCCAGTTACCTATACATATAACGGCAAGGAATCTACGCCTTACCTGACCAAGAACGGCCAGGCTTTTGTCGGCGGAAATCAAAATGCAATTGTCGTTGTCACGGCCCATATTGGCGAAAGTGCCAATTATCAGGAAACTAATAGATCCGTAACCATCATCATTGGCGATGCACAAAGTGCCGTCAACTTGGCTGAATGGTATGAATACACGAACCCGATTTCCATCAAGCCGGTCAACAAGATTGTGAACAGCCTCAAGGCTAGCGTACATGGTTCCACGCTCCAGTTCACAACCAAGCGCACGGGCCTTGTCAAGATCGATGTTTATGACGCACTCGGTGTAAACGTGATGCAGCAATCCGACATTTACGCTGCAGGCAACCACTCGATTGACCTCAACAGTCTTTCTAATGGTTCTTACACGTTGGTCATCCGCCAAGGCAGCCAGAAGGCTTCGATCCGCTGGACAAACAAGTAATCGATTAAAGTTTGTTACATAAAATTGAAGTTTGAAAAGTCCCGACCATCGGTCGGGACTTTTTTATGGATTCTATCGCCTCCGAGGCTCCAGAATGATAAAGCAAAAGGAATGTCTCCCTACGCCCTGTCGAAGGGGGTTAACATATTTACTGTATTCCCGCGCCGTTTGCGCGATAGCGTTTATTGCCGTTATGGATAATGATATTATTGCGGGTCCGTTGCACAAACGGAACGCTTTGTTGTGAGTTTATCGACGCCCGAGATAAAGTGCGTGGAGAAATACCCGTCAAGCCCTCGTCATAATAGACTTTGCCCAAAAAGACAGCGGGTTGTTCCTCGCCGCAAGACCCCATTCCTACAGGTTCGCGATTGGCAAACTCAACTTGGCCCACTTTCAAATACACTTGATAGCGTTCTTTCGAGAACACTTTCAACTTGGCAGAAATCTCAATTTCGTTGTTTCCGTCGAATGTCATCACCGTATCGCCTCCCGCAATCGAAATGGTACGGCTACGCACATTGCGGAAATCGATATCAGGCAAATTTATATAAGAAATTCTCGGGCACACAGTCAACAGGCTCCCTTCCAAGTCTTCCACAACAGCAAGTTTCACAGGAACATTGCGTGTCAGATTGCCAAAGCCAACGTTTTGGATGCGGAGTTTAGCCTTGAAAACACCATCGGCGCCAACCGTATCGGTAATCCACGATTCGCGCAGCACATAGCGGTAGCCCAAGTGGTCATTGATGTACTTGAAACCCGTGAGCGAAGAATCTTTCGCACCGTCATATTCGAAATCTTTGCCCTTAAAATGCGATTTTTTCCAGCTATCGATTAGGTTGTTGTTCCACTGGATATTCAGATAGCTTGTATGCGTGCGGAAACCCTCGTAAGCAAGAAATTCCGGGGTATTGATGACCTGATAGCCATTTGCCGTTGTAAGCGCTTCGCCGCCGTACGGTGTGTTGATACTGTACTTTTCAAGCCAAGCAACGCCTTCTTCGCGGCAAATGGAAGTTTTGCAGTCGGTACCCCATGTGCCGTAATCGTATTGCGTTCCAAGATAGCCGTCGTTGAACATGCCCACACGGTACATCGTATCGCCCTTTGCCTTTGCAATTTCGGCAAACTTTTCACCATCGATATGGAAATCCACGCCCCAATTGTCAAAGCCAAGGACTTTTGCCGAGTAGTTCCCCGTGCGCGTGAGAATCTTGAGTTCGGGAGGCGTGTTGCGGAGCATCAAGTTCGTCGCCTCAGCGATGCGGTCGTAAGTGATACTTGTGTCGCTGTGCATTTCGCCGTAAGCACCGTGCATGCCCATTTCGAGAGCGACAATCACATCGGTATTTTTCGAAAGCACCGGAGCGAGTTGCTCCACATGGCGCAACACCCACTTGTGTTCCGGCGTCACATTGCTGCGGCCATTGTACCATGGGTCATAACAAATGCGCACAACAGCAAAGCCATTGTTCTTGCGGATGTTGTCAAACGTCGTCTGCAAAACGTTCAGAGCATCTTCCGTGAGGTCTTGGCTCATGCCCCAAGTCGTATCCTTTTTACCGCCAGTCGTGTCAATCCCCAACCATGCGCGGCTGCTGAATTCCGAAATTTCAGCACGGAGATGCAAGAGCTTGCTATACGGCTTTTCAATCGGCTTGCCGCCCGAAGGCTTGATGTGCAAGACCTGCGGCGTATAGAAACCACGGTCGTAGTTAGAAAGCGTGGCCATAGCATCCGTTGTGTCGATATTCTGCTTCACGAGATCCGCAGCGAGAGCAGAAGTTTGCATCAAGG
>CAMZFJ010000159.1 GCA_947306025.1 uncultured Fibrobacter sp. | reverse complement strand
TCGAAGAAAATGGAGTGAACCCGACCAGCAAAAAAATTGCATTGCTCGGAAACGGAGGTGCCGCCAAGGCGATTGCCTATACACTCGTCGAGCAGCAAAATAATCTTACCATAGTCTGCCGCACCCAGGAAAAAGGCCAAGCACTTGCCGATAGTTTAAACCAAGCATTTGCAAATAAATCGACGCCTGTCCAAGTTGCCACTTTTGCCGACTTTGCAAGTATATCCGCCAATTTCGACATCATCATCAACGCCACCTCGGTCGGCATGAGCCCAAACATTGACGAATCTCCGCTTACTAGCGATTGCCTCCACAAAGGCCAAGTCGTGTGCGACATTGTCTACACACCACCTCACACCAAGCTTTTGCAAATGGCAGAAGCTAAGGGCTGCAAGGTCGTCACAGGCGAAGGTATGCTAGTCCACCAGGGGCTCGAAAGCTTTAAAAAATGGTTCCCGAAGGAAACCGAAAACAAAACAAACGAAGAACTTACTGCGATTATGCGCAAAGGAATGCAGGGCTAATATGAAGAAGCATCTCTACTTTACAGGATTTATGGCCAGCGGCAAGAGCCGCACGGGTCGCGCCCTCGCAGACCGCCTCGGACGCCCGTTTGTCGATACAGACAACGTTATTGTAGAACGTGCCGGAAAATCAATTAACGAAATTTTTGAGCAAGATGGCGAAGCCGCTTTCCGCAAGATGGAACGCGATGTGATCGCCGAAATTGCAAAGAGCGAAAAGCCCCTTGTCGTTTCTCTTGGCGGTGGAGCCCTCACGCAAGCCGAAAACTTGAAAGTCATCCGCGAAAACGGAACGATTATCCGCCTGTGGGCAAAGCCCGAAGTGCTTTCGGAACGCATCGGCCGTAAGAACACGCGCCCGCTCCTTGCAAACCTCACGGACGAAGAACGCCTTGAAAAAATCAAGGTCATGCTCAAGGAACGCGAAAAGAATTACGCCAACGCCGACTTTAGCGTCGAAAGTTCGAACGACTATTCCGAAACGCATGTCACGGAACGCATTATGCACATGCTCAAGTTCTGGGAAAGCCATGCATTGGACGTGCACCCGAGCGAAGGTGGCCGCTACCCGATTTTCATCGGCAAGAACATTGTACCGGATGCCGCCATTATGCTCGAAGGCTTACGCCTTTCGCCGACTTATGAATTCTTGATTTGCACCGACACCACCATCGCCAAGGAACAGAGCATCAAGCTTTCGGAACTCCGCGGTCAGGCAGGCCGTTGCCCTATTTTCAAGTTCCAGGCAGGCGAAGGCCACAAGACGCTCCACAACTTGAACCAGCTCTACAGTTTTATGCTGCACCGCGGTTACACCCGCAAGAGCTGCCTTTTGCAGTTTAGCGGTGGCGTTGTTGGCGACATGGCAGGCTTTGGCGCCGCCACTTACCAGCGCGGCATTCCGTTTGTACAGTTCCCGACAACGCTTTTGTCGATGGTCGATAGTTCCGTGGGTGGCAAGGTCGCCGTGAACCACGCCGAAGGCAAGAACATGATTGGCGCATTCTACCAGCCCAAGGCGGTCGTTTGCGACATTGCTGTACTCTCTACCCTCCCCCCGACCGAATACCTCGCTGGTCTTGCCGAAATCGTCAAGTACGGCGTGATTTACGACGAAGAATTTTTCAAGTACCTTGAAAACAATGTGGAAAAAATCAAGGCTCACGATTACGATGTGCTAAAGCACATGATTTTCCGCAGTTGCCAAATCAAGGCCGAAGTGGTCGGCATCGACGAGAAAGAAGCAGGCCTCCGCGCCATCCTGAATTACGGTCACACGTTCGGGCATGCCATCGAAAAGCTCACGCATTATGAACTTTTCAGCCACGGAATCGCAGTTTCCTTGGGCATGAGAGTCGCCGCACGCGCCGCCGTGCTCCTCGGAAAGCTCACAGAAGCCGAAGAAAAACGCCAGAACGCCCTCCTTGACGCCCTTGGATTCCCCAAGACATTCAACGTGGATGTCGAAGAAGCATGGGCAGCCATGGCCGTCGACAAGAAGGCAGAAAAGGGCACTCGTGTTTATATTTTGCCTACAACGATCGGAACAGTCGAAAAAGTTTGTAATATTGATAAAGGAATTATTGCAAACGCTTGGAAAGCCATCCAAGCAAGTGAGGTTTAGGATGAGTATCTTGGTTACCGGAGGAACGGGATCACTTGGGTTCAGTATTTTATCGAACTTAAGCGGCACCAATCATGAACTATACAGTTTCAGTGACGAGCTTCCGCAACCGTGGCAAAAGGTCGAAGGAGTTCAGTACCTTACCGGCGACTTGTTGGATTTCAGAAACGTCCAGGAAATGATTCAAAAAGTTTCCCCGACGCATATTTACCATTTGGCAAGCCAGTCTTCTGTAGGATTAAGCTACAAGAAGCCCTACGAAACGCTCAATATCAACTTGCTTGGCACACAGACGCTCCTCGAAGCCGTGCGCCAGGTGGTGCCCAGGGCAAAGGTTTTGCTCCTGAGCAGTAGCGAAATCTATGGCCGCACAGAACAGCAACTGACCTATTTACACAAGGAAACGGACCCACCCAACCCGCTGACTCCGTATGCCACATCCAAGGCTTGCATGGAAATTTTAGGGAACCAGTTCCGCAATGCAAACGGGCTCCATGTTGTATTCGCTCGTCCATTCCACTTTACAGGTCCGCATCACAGCCGCCGCTTTGTAATCCCTTCCATCGCCTACCAGCTAGTGAAGATAAAGTATTACGGAGCCGAACCGGTCATTTACTCGGGAAGCCTCGATGTGAGCCGCGACGTTGTTGACGTGCGTGACGTTGCCCGCGCCGCCATCCAAATTTTGAACACAGCAGAATCGGGCGAAGCATTCAACATTTGCTGCGGAAAGTCCTACACATTCCGCGAACTCGTGGAAATGCTCGTGGATATTTCTGGCGTGAGCGTAGACTTTAGATTTGACCCGGGTTATGACCGCAGTAACGATATTCCACTTTTGATCGGCGACCCCACAAAGATTATGGCACTCGGCTGGAAACCCATGATTTGCATGGAAGACTGCCTCTCGGATTTGTTCAATGAGATGGTCGTTCGCCGCCGTGTAGAGCTGAAAATGGGCATGGGCCGCGACTTGCGCCTGTAATTCAAACCCCTTACTTGCGATTCATCCATAATAATCGCCGTTCAGCGAAAATTTGATACAAAGCAGTTCCACACGAGCTGCTTTTTTTTATTTTTCCGAGTATGAGATTACAAATAAAAAATTTTGCATTCACGATTTGCGCCCTGCTTGCTTTTTCAGCAACAACTCACGCAGCAGATGTCGCTGCACCGACCGGTGCCGATCGCGCCTTGACCGTTACGGACTTTATGCCGCACAAGGCAATTACCAAAGAATTTAACGAAACATGGAGCTACCAGTTCGTATTCGACAACGGAACCCGCGCCTTCGTGAACTATTCCGTACTGCACGTACCAGGATCAGGCCGTAAAATCGGCTGCGATTTGAGCTTCTGGAACTTCAAAGGTAAATCTTACGCAGTCGGGCGCCAATACCCGCCTGAACGTCTTGTAGCAACCAAGGAAAAGGCTACGATTGACATCAAGGGCGAATACATGCTCCAAAACAAGCCGGGCAAAGGCCATCGCGTGCTCTATAGCGCCGATAAGGGTGGAAAGTTCCTCCTTGACGTGACTTTCGAAAGCGCTGTAGCAGGCATGGTTCCCGGAAACGGCATTTGGACTTTCGGCAAGGAAAAATTTGCTCAGTACATTCACATTCCGTATGGCCGCGTGACGGGTAAAATTGCCTACAACGAAGATACTTTAACAGTCAAGGGTTACGCCTATATGGACCAGACCTGGCAAACCGCACAGGCCACAGACATTGCAGCCCGCACCATAAACTTCAGCACGAACGACAAGTCGCCGATGCATGCCGGCCGCATTACGCTCACAACTGATGGTCAACTCATGGGTTACGCCTTGTACAACGGTCCGCAGGGCATGAAGGTCGCCATCCCGACAAAGGTCAAGGAAGGCGGAGCCGATTACAACGGCAAGAAATTCCCGAAAACGACTTTAGCATTTGAATGGAAGAACGGCGTCCCAGCTATGGTGTTCCCCGTGAACAAGGTTTTGCAGAAAGCATCGCTTCTCGACAAGATCGACGGCTGGTTTGCAAAGAAGGCCATGAAGATTGCAGCCGGTGGCGAAGTGCTGTTCTACCGCGGCAGAAGCCAGAACGGTCTCGGCAAGAATATTGACTGGGCAATCACAGGGGTCAAGGACTAATGACGAAGTTTAGACCGTGTATTGACCTGCACGATGGCAAGGTAAAACAAATCGTCGGCAGTTCGCTCTCCGATAGCGGAACTGGGCTCAAGACGAATTTTGAAACAGACCGTTCATCATCTTGGTTTGCAGAACTCTACAAGAAAGATGGTATAAAAGGCGGGCATGTGATTATGCTCGGCAAGGGAAACGAGAGCGCGGCAAAGGACGCGCTTTCGGCGTATCCAGGAGGGCTCCAAGTCGGTGGCGGGATTAACGCCCAGAACGCGATGGAGTACATCCAGGCAGGCGCTTCGCATGTGATTGTCACAAGCTGGATATTCCCCGATGGCAAGCTCGACCGTGAACGTTTGGCAGAACTCGTGCGCACTGTGGGTAAGGAACATTTGATTCTCGACTTGAGTTGCAAGCGCACGGGAATTGTTGACGGAAAACCGCAATGGAAAATTGCGACGAACCGTTGGCAGACGATTATCGATATTGAAATTACCAAGGAAACGCTTGAAGACCTCGCCAAGAGTTGCGATGAATTTTTGGTTCACGCAGCAGATGTGGAAGGCAAACAGCAAGGCATGGATGACGATTTGATTCGGTTCCTCGCCGAAAACAGCCCGATTCCGGTAACGTACGCCGGTGGCGCAAAATCGCTCGAAGACTTGAAGCACTGCAAGGAAATTTCGAACGGAAAGATAGACCTCACTATAGGTAGTGCATTAGACTTGTTCGGTGGCAAAGGAGTGAAGTATGACGACTGCGTCAAATTCAACAAAGCTCAAGGCTAGCGACAAGCTCGATTCTCGCCCTGCCATTTTTGGACGTAAGGTCACAAGCACCTTCCGCAAGATGTTTGCGTTTAACCATAAACCGCCTGGAAACATCCGCACTTGCTGGATCCCGCCGCTAGTATTTTTCACACCCATTGTCAATTTGCCGAAGCTCTTGAAATTACGCTTTTACTTGAAAAAAGAACGCAAACGTAGAGCCCCGGACGATGTTCGCATTCTGTTTTACTCGGACAACCTGGACGAGACAAACGGCATCGCAAACAATTTGAGAAACGTGATTCCGTATATGCGCAGTCACGGCATGAAAGCATACCTCGCCGGCAGTGCATTCAACACGCGCCCGTGCGGTGTGATTGAAAACAGCTATTGCGTTTTGTTGCCGCGCTTGTTCAGTATGGAACAGCTCGGGTACGCCAACAGCGAACTTGCGAT
>CAMZFJ010000158.1 GCA_947306025.1 uncultured Fibrobacter sp. | reverse complement strand
CTTCCAATAGCTGTCGTTAAACTCATTTTCGCCCGAGAACAAGTGCATCGCAAACGGGTGCGTGTAGCTCAAGCTATAGAGCCAGATGCCCTTGTCCGTATCGCGGCTGTAGTCCCATCCAAGCGTAAGCGAGTAAAGCCCGCTCCCTTTCTGGAAACTGCTCGGCAAGATTTCCTTTCCAGCATCCGTTCCGCGCTTAATGTCGTACTGCCCTGTCGGGATCGTGAGCGATGCCGAAAGCGAAGCCGCACCACCACTGCCAATCGTCTTCGAAAAATCAAACGAGATATCGCCAAAGCCGCCGGTGCTACGGTCCGCCGGAGGTTGGTTGCTACGATACTGCACTTCGCCCTGATGGCTCATGAACGGAATCGAAATGCCAACCTTCGTATCCCATGTCGGCTTGATAGAAAAATGCGGAGTCACCGAAAGCGCAGAAAAGTTCTGCCCTACATTATACTTCGTAAAGACTTCCGCCTCAAGATAACCGCCAGAAACGCCCTGGCCAATCCACTTGATGCCATCGCCAGAACCGCCACCGGAACCGCCGGCACCGCAACCGCCAATAGACTCCCACGGAGTCGCTGGAGCCACAGGAGAATTAAAGCCCGCATAAAAAGCAACCGCAACAAGTGCGACAAGAGAACAACCTTCAATCAAAAAATTCTTTTTCATGTCGAACCTCACGGGAGCTTAAGCAAATAAGCCTTGTCAGTACCAGTCGCCAGGAATTTTCCATCAGGAGAACGTCCACCCATCATTGGAATCGGAGCAATCTCCTTATTTTCCCCCACCCATTCCACAGCGAGGTCAGCCGGAGCCCCAGCCGTTAATCGAATTTCACGCATCACCGTGCGGCCTGCAGAACCATCTTGAGCAGAAGCCTCCATCAAATTAACTCTGTTCTGCATCCTACCAGCCGGGAACTCGGTCCACAACACAAAGAGTCTCCCGTTAAACGCAAACCAATGCGGTTGTGCCGGCTCTGACATCATGTCTTTTGTACGTTCAATCTTTACCGGCTTCGAATCCTTGGAAAGCTCCTGGACATAAGCCTCCCAAGTTTTTTCATCGGATTGCATCGTCATGTTGTAAACCACAAAATTTCCATCCGGCGAAATCAGCGGACTATCAATCCTCCAGTCACCACGATCCACAGGTTTGTTGAGCTTAATAGCCTTCTCTTTACCGCCATTCGCAAAATCGATAAACACGATATCCAGAGGATGATTCTCCGTTCCATCGACATAGGTTAAGCGCACTTCTTTCGTTCCAAAAAATCCCTCAATGGTAGAGGCGTCACCATCTTTTTCGGTTTCTGCCGAAGGTTTCACCCACACATGCGGAGTCGCTTCCGAAATAATATTTTTCTCGAAAAACCAAAACCTTTTCTTATCCGACATGCGAACAGCAAAAATCCCGAAATCCTTATTTTGGCAAGCAGTGCTACCATCTATATCATACCCACGCAAGGCAACAATGAAATTCGCATGAGTACTCCATTCCGGATCCTGGAATTCGCATTCGCCCTTGGACCGCATAAAATACCACTTCACATTATTTGCAGTATCCACAACGGACAAGCGATCGTGTACATCCAATCCATCCTCATAACGCAATGTGTAAACACTATCCGGGGCATTTACATTCAACGTGCCACCAAAATTCAACCACAGCATCGAAGCAGGATAGTTCACCGTATCTTGCGAGACCGATGGATTGCAAACCTGCTTGTCTTTATTTACGGGATAGATTTTCCCAATCGCAGAATTTTTATCGGACTCGGCAACATCAGAGGTTTCCGCATTAAACGGATCGGGGCTATAGCACGCGAAAAGCGTAAGGGACAAGAGTCCCAGGAATAAGGAATTCTTTTTCATCAACATGTAATATAAAAAAAACGTAATAACAATTATCCAGCACACAATAAAAAAAACATTCTTGAGGCTAATTTCATTCTATAGCCCAATAATTACGAGTACTTCATAAAAAAAAGGACTTTCAGCCATGCCGAAAATCCTTTCTAAAAAAAATCAGAAAATATTAGATCACTTCAAAATTATATTCTTTGCATTCACCAAGCCATTCTGTTCAATTTTTACAACATAGCGACCGTTAGACAATTTTTCAGTGTTCCACTTGATTTGATGAACGCCCAATTGAAGATTTTTTTCAACAACACTTACAACTTGAGCACCATTAACATTCACAATCGAAATTTTGACATCGCCTGCTGATTTAAGTTCAACAGCCACTGCTGAACGGTCAAGGCCCTTGATTGCCGGTGCAAGAGGAGTTGCAACAACATACAAATTATCTGTAGAATTCGAGTTGTTAGCACTGGCAGCAGTCATTGCAGACTTATCCAATGAATATTTTCTTGTGACAAAATGCATTGTCGTATTTTTCGTTCCACTCATGATTTTCTTGATTTTATTAACAATATCAGAAGACGCTCCGTAATAATTCCATGAATTTTTATTGTTATTGTCTTCATCGTCTATGTAAACAACGTGACGTTCGACCCCCTGAATCGAAGATGGAGGATTGGCAAAAAAAGCAAAATCGCGACTTAAATGTATAGGAGGATACGTTTCTTTCGATTTGCTATCAGCTTCTACAAAACAATACTCAAAAGTAGCATCTTTATCAATTACGTTAGGCCATATATCCCAATCATAAGAATTTTTATTATTTTTATCTTCAGCATCATGATGACGACTGAAAGGAATCCCGTTTTCGGGACATTCATAATCCAATCTCAAAACGGCATAATCATATTTAATTCGAGGCAGTTTTCTAACATAGTCATAGCTGTAATCAAACTCAATACCACTATTTTTTATTGCCATTCCCTGAATATATTTTATACTGGAATTATCATCTATTTTTGTTTGATCATTTTTATCTTCTGTATCAATGAACATTGAAAAGATTTGGTGATCAGACCCAAAACCCAAGCCACCAATTCGCACTAAATTATGATTGCTACCATCATTATAGGAGCTAAACACTCCAATAGCAGAATAAAAACGAGATGAATCTCCGTATAAAAGTTTGCCTGAATATGTCACGATGACATAGTCATCTAAAGGTAAAGATTCCGTCCTTGGTTTTTCCTTGCGTAAATTACGTGCAGCATATTGTATATACACATTTTTTTCAGAAGGATAAGTCGTTCCTGCAGCAATTTTTCCATTAAAATCAAATTCCTGCCTAGCATAGTCAGCCGAGACTCTCCTAAATTTATCTATAACATTACCATAAGCCGATTTACTATATGGAGGATTAGGATACGTCTTATTACTATATTCATACACCAAATAATGATAGATTTTAAAGCGTTCTATATCCTTACCACTTATATTTTTTATTTTTAGGTTCCATATTTGTTCATCACTAGTGTACTGAACAAACCCCTCCAATTCGAATTTTGCGGCAAATCCCATAGAGATAGCCAAAAACAACAATAGACATATTTTTTTCATACTTTTTCTCCTTTTTGTGACAAAGTATGAAAAAAATCTAATTATTTATAAATTTATTTAAAGTGATTTATATGTATAAATTTGTTATTATTTTAACACATCGATAAATAATTTTAGGCAAATTAGAACTTTATGTTTACCCGTTTTTTCTTGCCTTTTTATACTTTTCGCGGATTAACTGCAAATCGTGCTGGTAGGGGTTCCGCATAAAATCGTCAAACGCCCACGCCGTCGGGTGGAAAACGCCCTTCGCATACGTCAAAAGCATGTCGAGCCAAACGCCCTTGCCGGCATAAAGTTTAAACGGCCCGCGCTTGTAGCTTGGCAGCACCACCTTGTCCATGTCCATATAGCCAATGTCAATGTTCACATGGCGGAGTTCTGGCGCATCTGCCGAAGCGGTCGTGAGTTCCAACGCATTGCTGCGTTCCTTTTCTTCGGCAATCGTCTCCGGCGGGATTTCACGCTCAAACGAGACCACACCGCGATACAAATCATCACCCATCTCAGGCTTGTAATAATCCGTCTTGTCAAACGCAAAGAGGCGCCCTTTATGGCGAATTTTGCCCCACGTTTTTTCAAGGAGTTCAATAACATTCGGGTCCCATTCGGCACCCTTTTGCAACACAAACGCAATCAACTGCGCATTTTCAGAAAATTGAGAAGCTTTCATTTTTTAATGCGGGAAAATCATCAACGACGAACGTATAATTTCCATCTGCTGTTTTGAAAAAGAAACCGTGCCCGCGTCGTCAAGCGTCACAGGAAACATTATGTTATTTTGATCAGGGCATGCATGTATACCCGACTTCGACAAGTAAGAGCCTCGTTCAAGGGCATAGCCACCGGCACTTTCGCCGCTCTTATAAAGGGGACTTCTAGAAAAAAAATCACAGAACGGAGTATCCGTCAAACCGTCCTCGATGTTCGATAAATCTTCAATAACGCCGTCGTCTTCTCCAGAATCGACAAGCAGTCCCAAGTCACGCTTTGTGGTCGAAGTATGCCTAAGTCCAAAGAAATGCCCTGTTTCGTGAATCGCCGTCATAACAATATTGAACGACGAAAGCAAATCATACCCATTACTATTTTTAACATATTCACCAATCACAACAGAGCTCAGGTTGCCGGCCCCTAAAATTCCCGAAAACACACGAGAATACCCCATAACATCTTTATTTTTTATGCTATGGACAAGAACAATGTTCAGCGCATTGCGAAGCCCATCTTCGGGCCAGCCAGCCAATTCACTAACAAACATATCCGGAGAACTGATACCAGCCACCCACGGTTGATCGGCCGGATAATACGGGCCCAAAGTCGGGTGATTGTGGGCATAGCGAACATAAAGGGTATCGATAGTTATGCCGTAATATTTTTCGCGGAAAAGTTTCAGCATGTAGCTCGCCAGCTCATCAATATTTTTGCCGTCAAGCGTATTTACCATGGAGCCAACGACAATCAAATTAATCGTCAAGGTATCATCGTAAATTCCCTCGCCTTTCAAATGAATATTGTTTACATTGCCTTCATAGTATTGACCATCAACACCTAGCGATGTAAACCATATCGACATTTTATTTTCTTCACACGTAAACGAATATTCATAGCGATTTCCGACAACCGTTGGCGACAAAGTCCGAACCCTTACGGAACCCACGTGATTCTTGGAATTTTTAAGGTCATAAGTGCGGAACAACTGCAATTCCGGAGCCGGCTGAGTCGAATCAATATCAAAAGAAAGTGTATATGACGCCCCCGGATGAACCACAAGCGCAATTCCACGAGCCAGATTCACCGCTGCGGAATCATTTTTGGCCATATCATTCGGATAAAGTTTATGAACTATGGGGCGACTCGAATCAGGCTGAAGCGTAGCATGCCAATCCGCATCAACAGATTCAGAGCACGACGTAAAAAAGCTTGCACAAAAAATGCAAAGAAAAGCCCATAACAACTCTTTTTTACAAAACTTTTTCATAAACTCCTAATCCAAAAACTCCTCTAAAACGTGTATAAAATACAGACTCACTTAAAATACAAAAGAAATAAGAAAATGAATAAA
>CAMZFJ010000157.1 GCA_947306025.1 uncultured Fibrobacter sp. | reverse complement strand
GGCGTCGTTATAGGAGCGCTGGACGGTGACGGGAATTTTGTTGCTGATGGTGTTGGCTTCGCCGCCAATCATCCATGTGAGTGTTCCGAGGTCCTGCGTACCGGTCTTTTTCGGGGCTTTAATCTTGAAAGAATAGACGCGGGCCTTGTAGGCTCTTCCGCCACCGCCGAAAAACGAGTTGAATATGTCGTCCATGTCCGGGCGCATCACCTGATCGGCACTGTCGAGCCCGAGGAGCTTAAAGTTGTTTCGTGTTTCGAGGCGGAGCGCGCCTCTGTTCTGTGGCAGTTCCTGTGTCGGAACGATGAACTGCAAATTGAATGTCTGACCCGCTTCGATGCGGTCGCTATCGACTTGAAGAGATGGCTTTGCGCTTACAAATGCTGTTAAACCGAGACATAAAAGCAAAAATCGTTTCATAGCCCATAATTTACCAAATTTCCACCCCGGAGATTGCGATATAATGGGTGAAAATGTGCTTTTGCCCCCTCCGATTCGTTTCGAAAAATTTTCGCTAAATTTATATTTTTACCCCTTGAAACGTTAGTAAAAAATTATTATCATTGGCGCCGTCAAAAACAAGGAGTCAAAAACAATGTACTGCATTCTCGCCGCCCTCTTGATCAAGAGCTTTAAGAAGTACGCAAAGCGCGCTTAATTCTATAAAGAACGATTAAGAATAAGAATTGGTCTCGGGTTTCCGAGCCTTTTTTTATTTGCTAGCAATTTGAAAGATTCTTTTACAAAATTAGAGTTATATTTGAAGCATGCGATATGGTGATTTAACTTCTTTTCAAACCGGCGTTGCCGTTCCTCTCTTTAGTCTTCACAGCAAGCACAGCATTGGCATTGGCGAATTCTTGGACTTGATTCCTTTTGCCCAGTGGTCTAAGTTCTGCGGATTTAATATCATTCAGCTCTTGCCTGTAAACGATACAGGTTCTGAACCGAGCCCTTATAGCGCTCGCAGCGCATTTGCATTGAACCCTGTCTTTATCAATGTGCAATCTGTTGAAGGCGCTTCGACGTTCCAAAACGAAATTGAAAAGGCTCGTGCGCAGTTTGCTGATATTGAACGCGTGGATTACTACCGCATAACCACTTGGAAACGCGCAATCCTCCGCAAAATCTTCGATTCCCGTTACGATATCCTCAAGACTTCTAAAAAGCTTCTTGCTTGGGTCGAACAAAATTCTTGGGTTAAATCGTATTGCGTTTATTGCACGCTTAAGGCTCAGAATGGTGAAGCTAGTTGGAAAGACTGGAAAAAATTCCAGAATCCCTCCGCAGCCGATGTCGATAAACTCTGGATGAAAAATTATAGGGATGTGCTGTTCCAGGCTTGGATGCAGTACACCGCCGAAGGCCAGTTCACCGCTGCCGTAAATGAAGTCTCGAAGCTTGGACTTCGTCTCAAGGGCGATGTGCCCATCCTCATCAACGAAGACAGCGCCGATGTCTGGTTTGATCGCAAGTATTTCTCGCTCACCGACCGTGCGGGCGCACCTCCTGACATGTTTAGCTACGGTGGCCAAAACTGGGGCTTCCCGACTTACCGTTGGGATGTTCTCGAAGCCGATGACTTTGGCTGGTGGCGCCGTCGTTTGGCACAAGCTAGCAAGTTCTACCATGCATATCGCATTGACCATGTGCTTGGATTCTTCCGTATTTGGGCTATCCCCGAACAGGAATCGACCGGCATCTTGGGCCGTTTCCAGCCGTCTATCCCGCTGACGTGGGATGTGCTCCGCAATGCGGGGTTCTGCCGCGAATCGCTGGAATATCTGCGTCGTCCGAATTTCTCTGTGGAACAGCTGCGTGAATTCCTCGGTGACGAAACGGATAGGCTTATTTCACTTTATTTCGAAAATTTGCAGGGGACAACGGACCGCTTTGTTCTTAAATCGGAATTGTTGTCCGAAAAATCGATCCTTTCTCTTGACGAACCGCAGGAAGTTAAGGATGCCCTGCTTCGCGTTTACTGGAACCGTGTGTTCATCCCGACGGGTGATGAAAATACGTATTATCCGTATTGGTATTGGTATAACCAGCCGGTGCTCTTTACGCTCCCGCAGAATGAACAAGATAAGCTTCATGACTTGATTGGCCAGAACGAGCAGGCTCAAAATGCGCTCTGGGAACAGAACGCTATGAAGCTTTTGTCTGTACTTGCTAGCGAAACGGATATGCTCGTTTGCGCCGAAGACCTTGGTGCCGTGCCGCCGTGTGTGCCGACGGTGCTCAAGAAACTCGACATTATGTCGTTGCGTATTGAACGCTGGGCCCGCAATTGGAGTGTGCCGTATTCTCCGTATTACAGCATGGAAGAATACCCGCGCCTTTCCGTTTGCACGACGAGCTGCCACGATACTTCGACTTTGCGTGGCCTTTGGGAAGAGTCAGATTTTGACAAGGGCTTCTATTGGTCTCATGCAGGTTTGCCGGGTGTTGCTCCCGAAAAGCTTACTCCGCCGGTGGTTCGCGATATTCTCTCGCATGTATTTACGGCAAATAGTTTGTTCTGCATTCCGCCAATCCAGGATTACTTTGCTCTTTCGGCTTCGCTTTCGAATTGCGATCCGAAGGAAGAACGTGTCAATATTCCGGGAACGGTTGGAGGCAAGAACTGGACTTATCGCACGCCGTGCAGTGTCGAGGACTTGCTTGCAAACGCTGGCTTAATTGCCGAAATTAGCAAGCTTGTCGAAGAACGCAAGTCCCGCGCTCTGTGGAAGATATAAGAGGTTTTAGGTCGCTTCGCTCTGAGGTCGCTCGCTGCACTCGCTTTGAGCTATGGGCTGTGAGAGACGAGAGGCGGCGTAGCCGTGATTGTTTCTCTTTTGTCTCTCGTCTATCAGCGAAGTGGTCTTTCGTCTAAAAACCTCTAACCTCACAACCTCAAAGGCACAACGTGCCGACCTCATACCTCGATGACCGTACCTGCTTGGGTTAAAGACGCCATTTTCTATCAAATATTCCCGGACCGCTTTTGCCGTAGCGCAAAGTACAAGGCGGTCGGGAAGTTCGTGGATTGGGATACGCTCCCGACCCGTGAAAACATGTTTGGCGGCAACCTCGCGGGAATTGTTGATAAACTAGATTACATTGCGTCGCTTGGCGTGAATGCCGTTTACCTTTGCCCGATTTTCAAGAGCAATTCGAATCACCGCTACCATACGGTCGATTACTTTGAGATTGACCCTGTTTTGGGGACGCTCAAGGATTTTGATAAGCTCGTCAAAAAAGCGCATAAGCTTGGGCTCCGCGTGATTCTGGATGGCGTGTTCAACCATTGCTCTCGCGGATTTTTCCAGTTCAACAGCTTGATGGAACTCGGCAAGAATTCCCCGTATGTGGATTGGTTCCATGTGCATGGCTGGCCGCTGCATGCGTATTCCGGCAAGCCCAATTACGATTGCTGGTGGGGGTATCCTGCGCTTCCGAAATTCAATACGGATAATCCCGATGTTCGCGAGTACCTTTTCTCGGTGGGCGAGTATTGGATGAAGCGCGGCATTGATGGCTGGCGCCTCGATGTTCCGAATGAAATTGATGACGATAGCTTTTGGCAGGAATTCCGTCGCCGCATCAAGGCTATTAACCCGGAGGCGTATATCGTCGGTGAAATTTGGGATGAACCTTCGCGTTGGCTGCAGGGCGACCAGTTCGATGGCGTGATGAATTATCCACTGCGCCGTGCGGTCTTGGCGTATCTCTTTGACGAAAAGGCGATTGACCTTGCCGAGTTTGCCAAGCGCTTGCGGGAGGCATTCCCGAAGGGGCGCTTTGGCGTGCCGATGAACTTGCTCGGAAGTCACGATACGATTCGCCTCGCATCGCTCCCGTGCAGTAATTTACAGCGTGTGAAGCTTGCGCTTGCGCTGTTGTTCTTTTTGCCGGGCGCACCGTGCATTTACTATGGCGACGAAATCGGCATGATTGGAGGGAAGGACCCGGACAACCGTAGGGCATTCCCGTGGGATAGGCTATCAGAAGGGCAACGCAAGCCTATCTATAGTTATATAAGGGAATTGATTGAGCTTCGCAATAATTCGCCGGTGTTGCGCGATGGATCGCTTGAAATTTCGTACAACGTCGGACGGTTGGAGCTTGTCCGAACTCTAGGCAAGAAGAAAATGACGCTTTCTGTGAATGAAGCGTTGCCTGACCCGACATTTGAAATTTGTTGAGTGGGGTATAGGTAGAGGGGGTGATGGAAGACTCGGTGAACCCTATCGCGGTGCTCTTGGGTGACTTGGGCCGCCGAGGCTGCAATCAGGGGGAGGCTTCCCCCCTTTTTCCACTCAATTCTCTCGTCTTTCGTCTTTGCACATGTGCTAAATGCTAGGCTCAATCATGTCAAAAAACAAGTTTTTTGCCGCGATATTCGCCTTACGCATTTATCGTCTTTCGTCTAAATTTCTATCTTTGTCCCGCAACTAGTATGTTTAATGCCTTTTAAGGGATTACAAATGAATAAACATAAATTCGGCCTTCGAGAAATTGTCATTCTCGCAGTCATTATTATTTCAGCCATTTCTGTATGGCCTTCTATTCAGGTTCACACCAAGAAGGGTGAAGAACAAAAGACTTTCCTCAAGGAAAATCCGAAGATGGGTGCAAAGTCCATCAACTTCGGTTTGGATCTTGCTGGTGGTACGAGTATCACTCTCCAGATTGATCAGTCTGGTCTCAAGGAAGGCGAAGATATCAAGGATATTCAGGCTCAGTCTCTCGAAATCATCCGTAACCGTGTTGACCAGTACGGTCTTTCTGAACCGCAGATTTCTCCGACCGGCGACGACCGTATTGTCGTTGAACTGGCTGGTGTGGATGACTCTACGGCTAAATCGCTCGTGGGTTCTACGGCAAAGCTTGAATTCAAGATTCTCGCTGAATCTGAAAAGTTTACGCAGGTTGTCGGCCTCATTGATGGTTACCTCACTCGTCAGACGACCGACATCATTGCTGATTCCGCTGTAACGGATACTGCCAAGAAGGCTCCGGAAGCTAAGGAAAAGGCTTTGTCTGATGAAGAACTTCTCGCTGGTGGTGTTGCTGCCAAGGCTGAAGAAAAGAAGGATTCCGCTACTGCAGAAGCCGCTCCGGCAGACGTGGTCGGACAGTCCCTTTCTTCGTTCTTCCTCTCTTTCGGCAACGGTGGTTTCATTGCTGAAGAAAACATCGAAAAGGTCAAGAAGCTCCTCGCCACGGAAGGTGTCCAGAAGCTCATCCCGCGCGATGTCGCTTTCGCTTTCGGTAGCGGTCTCGAAAAGCTCCGCCGCGATGCTAACATCAAGGCCAAGCGTCTTTACCTCCTCAAGCGCCGTGCAGAAATGGGCGGTGACGATATCACGGATGCTCGTCCGTACCGCGTTAGCGATGGTATGAGCGCTGGTGAAGTTGCCGTGAACCTCAAGTTCGGTGGCATTGGTCCTAAGAAGTTCTCTGCTGTGACTGCCGCTAACGTTGGCAAGCAGATGGCTATCGTGCTCGACAACCAGGTTATTTCTGCTCCGGTCATTCGTGACCGTATCCCGAACGGTGAAGCTCAGATTACGGG
>CAMZFJ010000156.1 GCA_947306025.1 uncultured Fibrobacter sp. | reverse complement strand
TCACGAGTTTCCATCGTAAATATGAGATTTTCCCCAAGAAAATACCCGCTATTTTGGTACATTTCGATTTTCATAATTGCATTTCGGGCATATTCAGCATCGTCCATCATTCCCAAATGCTCCCAAACGAACTCTTTTCGAGTACGAACATTCAAGCAAGTAAAATCAGAATAGACTTTAACACAATGTGATGATTCTGCGTTTTTCAATTCATGCGGAAACTCATAGCGATAAGGAACGCCCAAACTTGCTAGGACATCAGCAATTATGATTTCCGATTTCGAGCGAACACATTCCCCCTTTGCGGTTAGAAGCCCTGTATTTTCAATAGATTTCCCCCTATAGCGCAAGTTCTGCCATAGATCAGCAAAATCCGAATCAGGAATATTGAGAGGCTCTATTTGTTGTCGCCACCGCACCCCCATAGACATAAAAGTTTTTTCACCATTTTGCGGAACATAGGAATTCACCAATTTGTCCAAGGCATCCCTTTGCCGTTTAAAATCATCAAGAAGCAAAACATTATATTTCTTTTGCGCAAGAGCCCGAATTAATTTCGTTTTGCCTTTAGGCAAATATGAGCGTTTCGACCCCACAATACGTTGCCATTGCAACTGAGAATGACAGCTCGAACCGTATAGCGCACCTTCAGGAGCTTTTTCCAATTGAACCTGCAGAAAATCAATAACCTGCTGAAGTTCATCTATTCGTTTTTGTGCTTGAGACAAGATACTATCAACGGAGAGGGCTCCCCCATCCATTTTCATCACGTTCATTTAAATATCCTCGCCATACCTCATGGCTATATCATAAAAGTAACAATCTAAAAAAGGATATAAGAACTGATAAAGCAACGCCCTTAATATACAAATTAATAGCACACAAAAAAGCTGATTTTGAAAAAACGCCGATTTTTACGTAAAAAAGAGCCCCAAAGTTCAAAATCTTACGTAAAAATTTTAGTTTATCAGTAATAAAATTCAAATTCCATGCAAAAAATTTCTTTTTTCGAGTGTCAAAAAAGATTTTCGAAGCTGATTCGGGCTGATTTTGTCCACACAAAGCTCGTTCGCACCCGTTTTCTCGCTCTAAACACTTAATTTATCACAAATTTTACGTAAGAAATGAACCAAAACGCTCACTTCTTACGTAAAAAAGACCAAATTCAGCAAAAAAATTTTCAATGCACAAAATTTTTAGCGAAAATTTTCATTCATCGCCGAAATATGTCATGTTTTAGGCAATTCAGCAACGGTATGATACACTTTTCGTTTCTTTTAATTACATTTCTTTTCCAAATGATGAAAGACGAGAAATACATATTGGTAGATAGCGAAGAATCGCTGGCAAATTTGCTTGCAGATTTGGAGCAATACGACATGGCCGCAGTCGACACCGAAGCGGATTCCATGTACCATTACACGGCTCGTCTCTGCCTCATCCAGATTACCATTGGCGAACACCATTATATTGTGGACCCGCTTTGTGGGCTGGACCTTGCACCGCTGTTCAAGGCACGTGCAATGCAGACGCTGATTTTCCATGGTGCAGATTACGACCTCAGACTTTTGTGGCAGACTTACGGTTTTTCGCCAAAGAGCATTTTCGACACGATGCTTGCCGCAAAGATTTTGGGGGAACAGCACCTCGGGCTTGCCGATTTGGTCAAGGAATATTTTGGAGACGAACTCAAAAAGGAAAACCAGAGAGCCGACTGGACGATTCGACCACTTTCGCTGGACATGTGCGAATACGCCATCCACGATACATTTTATCTACACGAACTTTGTGCGATATTAGCAGAAAAATTGCAACAAGCCGGACGCATGTGCTGGCTTACGGAACAGTGCAACGCGCTCATTGAACATGCGAAAGCACCGAATGTTCCCAAAAAAGATCCGTGGCGCATCACCGGCTCCAGTATTTACGGGCCGTGTGCATTGAACATTCTCAAGCACTTGTGGGAATGGCGCGAAAAGCAGGCCGAAGAGTTGGACCGCCCGCCTTACAAGGTAATGCAAGCGGAACTGATGCTCGCAATTGTCAACGCCCAAAATTCGCATTTCCCGGAAGTTGACGAAAAATTCTTGCCAAAGCTCCCCCGCAACTTTAAGGGGGACCGCTTGGAATCGTTCCTCAACATGCTCCGCGAAGCGATTGCCGTCCCGGAAAGCGATTGGCCCATGCGACTCCCCAAGGCTCCACCACCGCCGGTCATTCCGCACTCGGATTTGCTCAGTGCGCTTAAAGTCTGGCGTGATGAAAAAGCCGAGGAGCTGAAAATCGATGCAGCGCTCCTTGCGAACAAATCGCAATTAATTTGGCTTGCAGCTCCGGGCAACATTCCTTGGCAGACCCGCTACGAAGATGCGCACCTGATGCATTGGCAACAAAATATTTGGAACGAAATTCTGCGTGACAAATTGCCCACGGCAAAGCGCATTGGCGAAGAATAATAATGGTTTTAAATGGCAGCGTCCATAGTAATCGTAATTCTTGTGTTGCTGATTTTTGGCAGCAGTCCTATTGTCGAGATGATTTTGAAAATGCGCCGCATGAAAAAGGGCGACGACATTATCAAAGAACCGTGGCAAGAAATCCACGACATCCCGGGCTACCACGACGCCAGGAACATTGCCGCGTTCTACCCGCTCAAGGGCGAGCCGAACATCATGCCGATCCTCGAAGAACTAGCGATCGAGGGTCGCCTGTTGCTCCCCAAATGCGAGGGCGACGGCATCATGAATTTTTACAAAATAAGCAATCTCAAGAAGGACTTGGTCAAGGGGCACTATGGGATCATGGAGCCCCGCGAAGGAATCGAGAAGTTCGAAGGCGACATTCCTGTATTCCTAGTTCCCGGCGTCAAGTTCAACTGGGACGGGAGCAGACAAGGGCATGGCAAGGGCTACTACGACAGGTTCCTCGCCAAGTACCCGAATTCGTTCAAGGCAGGCATCATGACTCCGGCGCAGCTTTCCAAAGAACCGCTTGAGCAAAAAGAAACCGACGTGAAGATGCACACGGTGATTGCCTGCCGAGAGAAATACTAGTGTAGATTTTTAAATTTGCATGATGAGTTAATAGTTCCGAGTTATTAGTTACGGAGGCGACTTCGGCGCAGTTCTGAGTTCTAAGTTTCAAGTTACTAGATTTTTCTTTTAGATTCTTCTAGTAACTAGTAACTAAGTTCTAGTAACTTCTAACCATTAACTAGTAACTAAATTCTAATAACTAGCCCGAAGGGCGAAGTAACTATTAACTAGTAACAAAAAGAAACATGGAGAATCCGGAAAATGAGTTTCAACAATGACGACAGCCGTCGCGGTTTTGGCAACGATCGCAAGCGCAATTTTGGCCGCTCCCCGCGCCCGAATTTTGACGAAAACAGGTTCAACCGCGAACACCCGGACGACGAACCGGCTAACCGCTCAGAACGCAACGATCGCGTAAATCGCAGTTTTGGCGAACGCGCAGACCGCCGCAGTTTTGAACGCGCTCCGGAACGCCGTGGTGGCATCGGAAGCCAGGCTCATCTCCGTCGCGACCGCGAGAATTTCGCCAGCCGCCCAAGCCGTTTCGAAGAACGCGCAGAACACCATAGCTTAAGCGACCGCCCTACATTTGACGACCGTCGCGATTTCAACAGCGAGCGCCGCAGCTTTAACGAAAACCGGACAACACCAGATGGCGTTGTCCCCGCAGTCGGCGATGCCGATGCCGCACCGCAAGTCGCCGTCGGTGGCATCAAGGAAGTTGAAGAACTCCTGAACAAGAACCCGTTGCAGGTCCACCGCGTGCTCTTCATGCACAAGTCCGGCAACCCGAAGCTCTACGAACTCCAGAAACTCGCCAAGCGCGCCCATGTGCACGTTCAGCAAGTCGATTCCAAGATTCTCGATAGCTATGCCCGCCCGAACCATGGCGTTGTAGCCCTCATGAACGAGAAGGAACTGCTCAACTGGATGGATGTGCGCGAAGAATTTTTCAAGGCCCGCGACACCGGCGAAAAGAAACTCATCGCCGTAGCAACCAACATCGAAGACCCGCGTAACCTCGGCGCTTGCATCCGTAGTTCGCTTGCCTTGGGCGTTGACATTTTGCTCCTCCCCGCGAAGGGAATGTGCGGCATTACGCCGAGCGTGGCCCGCACCTCGGCAGGCGCTCTCGAAAAGCTCCGCATCTGCCGCCCGGACAATCTCGAAGGCGCCATTGGCGAACTCAAGATGGCCGGTTACCAGATTCTCGGACTCGATGCAGACACAGAGACAAACCTCGCCGGTTTTGACTTTGCCGACCACGTTGTTCTTGCAGTCGGCGGTGAAGATGTAGGCCTCCCCCCGTTCATCAAAAAGCAGTGCGATGCCGTACTCCGCATCCCGATGAAACCCGAAGCTCATTCCTACAATGCTTCCGTAGCACTATCCCTTGGCCTTTACGAATACGCCCGCTTGCGCATAAAGGCATAAAAGTCCTTTTTTTGAGACAAAATCGCCGTTGTAAGATTGTAAACACAAACAACGTGTAAACAGAAATAAACGCACCTCTTTTACAGGGGTGCATTTATTTTTACATGAGATGGATAAGGAGTGTGGATAACTTTATGTTAAAAAAAATCATATTACCCTGTTGCTTTGTGGCAGGAATGTCCCTAGCACAAACTTACGATTTGCCCATAGTCTTCGTTGACACCAAGGGCAAATGCCTCGATAACAAGGTTAACGAAAAAATTCCAGCAACCATGCGAGTACTGGACGGGAAGACGAACAATGTGGCAGATAGTGCTAAAGGCACGTTCTACAACATTGGAATCAAGGTCAGAGGCCAGTCCTCCGCCATGTTCCCCAAACCGGGTTACGGCGTTGAAGTCCGCGATTCAACGGGTGAAGGCATGGACGTAAGTTTGTTCAACCTTCCGCCTGCAGACGACTGGGTTTTCCACGGTCCTTATGTTGACAAGAGCATGCTCCGAAATGCTCTTGCCCATTGGCTTTTTAGGCAGGCAGGCCGTTACAGCCCGCGTACCAAGCATTTTGACTTGTACATCAACGGCGTTTATCGCGGCGTGTACGTGCTCATTGAAAAAATCAAACGTGGCAAGTACCGCGTTGACGTCAGCAAGCTTAAAGAAACCGACGTTGCAGGCGACAGTCTTACTGGCGGTTACATTTGGGCATTCGACAAGACCGGAACCAACACCGGTGGCGCCGGCAGCGGCCCGATTGAAAAGGAAGGATTTAGCACTTCTGACGGCTTGAACGTCATTTTGCATTACCCCAAAAAAGAAAACATCCAAAAGCAGCAAGAAGAATACCTGAAAAAGTACTTGAACGATCTTGAAGGTTTGTTCAAGAATGGTGGTAGCGGAAAGGGCTACGACAAGTATGTCGATGTGGGCTCTGCCGTAGACTACGTCTTGCATCAGGAAGTCACCAACAACGCTGACTCCTATTGGTGCAGCTTCTTCTTGCACAAGCCCAAAGATAAAGGCGGCAAGAATGGCAAGGAACTCAAGGAAGGCAAAGTTACACTTGGCCCTCCGTGGGACTTTAACCTCGCTATGAGCAACGGTTCCAGCCCTGAAAACG
>CAMZFJ010000155.1 GCA_947306025.1 uncultured Fibrobacter sp. | reverse complement strand
TGTCTTATGCTACGTTCAAAGTACCAAATGTTCACGGACTCGCTATCCGAGAACGTTTTCAAGACGAAGACCCAGGCCAACCCTATCATGTTGGTGGTGCTAGCCTATCTTCTGCTGATCGTCATCGGTACGGGGCTCTTAACCCTTCCGCAAGCAGCAAGCCGCCCCATTAGTTTAATCGAAGCTTTCTTTACGGCCATGTCCGCCGTCTGCGTCACAGGGCTTTCCGTTGTCGATATTCCATCTACGTTTACGCACACCGGACTTTGGATCATAGTTGTATTGATGCAATTTGGCGGCCTCGGCATCATGACCGCATCAACAACGCTCATCTTGCTTGCCGGCATGCATCCGGGATTTAGCCACCAGTCCGTATTCCTCTCCGAATTTACGCAAGAAGGCAGCATTGATGCAGGCCGCATTCTCAGGGCAATCATCCCCTTTACCTTCGGGCTAGAACTGATTGGCGGCGTTGTCTACTTCACGCAGTTCGAATCCATGGAAATGTACGACCGCGTCTTCTGCTCGATTTTCCAGGCGGTCAGTTCGTTCTGCGGTGTGGGCTTCACGCTGTTCCCCGACTCGCTCGTCGGCTTCCAGTACAACCCCGTCATGAACATCACGACCTGCATCCTTGTGCTTGCAGGCGGATTCGGATTTTTGGCCATTGCAGAGCTGCGCTACCTCTTCGATTTTAAGCACAAAGAAATCAGGCGCCTTTCGTTGCATACGCGCATCGCCACTTATGGTACCCTCATCGTCATTGGCGTAAGCATCGCCGTCTTCGCGTTCACCGAACACAACAACCTCTTTAGCGGCCACACCTTCGGCGAAAACGCCCAGTCCGTATTGTTCATGGCGTTCTCAAGCCGCACCGCCGGGCTCAATTCCATCAACATTCCCGACCTCACGCAAGCCTCGCTCTTCTTCTTTATCATCATCATGTTCATCGGCGCAAACCCCGGTAGCTGCGGTGGCGGCATCAAGATCACTACGGCAGCAGTCATCGGGCTCCTCGGCGTAAACAGGCTCCTCGGCAGGGAAAAGACCCAGGTCATGGGGCGCACAATCCCGAACAACACCATCGACAAGGCCATTCGAATTTTCGTCGTCGCCATCGTCGTCATTGGAACAGCAACGCTCATCCTCCTCTGCACAGAAATCCCGGCTGGCACAAGATTCGCCGCCGACAGCGGACCATTCCTCGAAATCCTCTTCGAAGTCGTGAGCGCCTATGCCACCTGCGGACTATCGATGGGACTTACCGGAGAACTCTCCCTTGTCGGAAAAATCGTCATCTGCTGCGTGATGTTCATCGGCCGCATGGGCCCCTTGTTCCTCATCTCCGCAGTCGCCGCCAAGCTCCAGGACACCGCCTATTACGCCGAAGAAGACATCATGGTGGGGTAGCGCGCCCTATCGGGCGCAGTTGGTAGAACTTAGACCGCTTCGCTTTTAGATCTTAGAGAAGAAGCATTGTTCTAAGTTCTAAGTTCTAAGTTCTAAGTTCTAAGTTCTAAGTTCTAAGTTCTAAGTTCCAAGTTCCAAGCTATAAACCCTAAATTCCAAATACTAAGTTCTAAGTTCTAAATACTAAGTTCTATATTTTACCCATGGCTTCTAGACAATTCGTTATTATCGGTCTTGGAAATTCGGCAAACTACCTTGCGCGTCATTTGACCTCGCTCGGTCATGACATCATGGTCATCGACTCGCATCCCGAAAAAATCCAGGACATTGCCAGCATGGTCTCGCAAGCCGTCGTTGCCGACAGCACGCGCAAAAAGCAGCTTGCCTCAATCCCGTCGCTGACCAAGGCCGATAGCGTTATCGTCTGCATTGGCCAGGACCTCGAAGCCTCGCTCCTCACCATCCTCAACTTGAAGGAACTCGGAGTCAAGCACATCATCGCAAAGTCGAGCAGTGCCGCACACACAAGCATTTTGGAAAAGCTCGGCGTCACAGACATTTTCCACCCGGAACGCGATGCCGCCATTAGCCTTGCCGAACGCCTCAACCGCCCGAACATGGTGGACTTCCTCCCGTTCATGGAAGGTTACTCCATCGTGGAACTCGTCTGCCCCAAGATTTTTATTGGAAAGACTTTGAAAGCGCTGTCGCTCACGCACAAGTACGGCGTACAGGTTATCGCCATCCGCGACCCGCAAGAGCCTACGCCAAAAATCGGTAACATCGCAGACGTCATCTTGCAAGAAGACGACGTGCTGTTCCTTATCGGCCCGAACGAAGCGCTCGATAAGCTGAAAGATTAATTTTTACCCGAGCATTTGTCGCAAAGCCCGAACATATAAAGCGATGTTCCCATCAAGGTAAATCCCGCGGGAATCATTTGCGAACAATCCGGTGGCGGCAGCATCACATCAAAGACCTTGCCGCACCCCTTGCACTTGAAATGGCTATGCGGCGTGCAATCCGCATCGTAGCGCAAAAAGCCGTCGCCAAAATCCAGCGAAATCGCCAAATCGTTTGTTATCAACAGCTCAAGCGTGTTGTAGACTGTCGTACGCGAAAGCGACGGGTATTCCGGCAAAAGCGCCGAATAGATTTCATCGACCGTCGGGTGCGTCTTGACGCCCCGCAAGTAGCGATAGACACAAACCCTCTGCAACGAAGGCCTGATGCCATGATCTTTGAGTATGTTTGCCGTTTCTTGCATAATCACACCCTCTTAAAAACTCCCTTTAAACACCCTAGAAAAAGGCGGCCCTCATCAGGAGAACCGCCTCACACCCTCAACAATTACTTGAAGTAACGGCCGAGCAAGCCCTGGAATGCGCCTCCGTGGCGAGCTTCGTCCTTGCACATTTCATGAACGGTGTCATGGATGGCATCGTAGCCAAGTTCCTTGGCGCGCTTAGCGAGAGCGAGCTTGCCTTCGGTAGCGCCAGCTTCTGCAGCAACGCGGAGTTCCAAGTTCTTCTTGGTGTCGGCGTAAACGACTTCGCCCAAGAGTTCAGCGAACTTGGCAGCGTGTTCGGCTTCCTCGAAAGCGATACGCTTGTATGCTTCGGCAACTTCCGGGAATCCTTCGCGGTCTGCCTGGCGGCTCATCGCGAGGTACATGCCCACTTCGGTACATTCACCCGCAAAATTCTCACGCAGGCCCTGCACCACTTCGGCATCGAGACCCTGAGCTACACCGATCTTGTGTTCGTCTGCCCAGACGATCTTGCCGGCTGCCGGCTGTTCGACCTTTTCAAAGAACTTGCTCTTCGGAGCGTGGCACTGCGGGCATTCATCCGGAGCTTCCGGACCCATGTGAACATAACCGCAAACTTTGCAAACCCAGACCTTCATGTTTTCTCCTTTCCGCCATGCGGAATTGGTTAAAGAAATTTGTAATCAATTTTGTAATCATTACAAATATATAATTATTTTAAACTTTGTCAAGTCCAAAACAAGCATGTTATATAAATATTCAAAAAAAATTCGAGAAAAATTGGCCAAATAAAAAAAAACGACCCTTACGAGTCGTCAATACCAAATGCATTTTTTATTCGGCTAGAATACCGGAGCTTCAGCCGGTTTTTCACGAGAGCGCCTGCTTTCGGCTTCCGTGGCAAGCTGGCGGTGCGTCACGGAACCCACAGCATAATAGCGACCACCCTTCTGGATTACCGCCGTATAGGCGTCTAGGATCTTAACCGAGAACCATTCCTGGTACAGGTTATGCACATTTTCCTTGAGAGTTGATGCTTCAGTAATTCCCGGAGCTCCGGAAGGCTTGCCGTACTTGAGCGTGAACTGATCAGACATGTAGGCCACAGCTTCGAAGGTTTTACTCAAACGAGCACGTTCGACACGACCTGTACGAATTTCAAACGCATAAAACTTGTCGTTCTTATTGAAAATGAAATCGACCTGAACAGGCAGTTCACCAAACATATATACGGGAATAACCACGCGTTCGCCGACACCAGTCTGACCGTAAGGTTCGTAGCCCTTTTTCATCATTTCTTCGATGACGGTTTCGCGAGCGGAGCCAAAAGGAATGCCTGCAAAATTATTTTGAGACTGCGCTTGCACATGTAGCGAGAGCGCAAGAATCAAAAAAGTGATGACCATTCCAAATTTGGACACGATAGACTCCTCTAGATATTGTAAAAGATAGTAAACTTTTTCCCAGTAAGTAAAAATTTTTCACAAAAAAAAGTTTTTTTAAAGCAGTATCTATATTTGGTGGCATGTCTAGCACTTTTGGAAAGATATTTTCTGTCACCACATGGGGCGAATCCCATGGTCCCGCCGTTGGAGCCGTCCTCGATGGATGCCCCGCCGGCCTCCCGATAACCGAAGAAATGATTCAGGCCGAACTGAACCGCAGGCGTCCGGGCCAGGGCAAGGTCACGACCGCCCGTAACGAAAAGGACCAGGTGAAGATACTTTCCGGCGTTTTCGAAGGAAAAACGACAGGTACGCCTATTTCGTTCGTCGTTTTCAACGAAGACCAGCACAGCAAAGACTATGCCGACATCGCCAAGTGGTACAGACCGGGACATGCAGACCTCTGCTACGACCTGAAGTACGGTTTCCGCGATTACCGCGGTGGCGGCAGAAGTTCTGCCCGCGAGACTATCGGTCGAGTTGCCGCAGGCGCCGTCGCGAAGGCGTTCTTGAAAGCGGTCGCAGGCACGGAATTCCTCTCTTGGGTCGCTTCGGTTGGCGAAGTCGATTGCCCCGCATTTGACGTGAGCAAGCTCACGCTCGACCAGATTGAAGCATCCCCCGTCCGCTGCCCGGACGAAGCCGCCAGCAAAAAAATGGAAGAAGCCATCCTGGAGGCGAAGTCCAATGGCGACAGCATCGGCGGAACAGTCTCGCTTTTCGTGAAAAACGTCCCTGTAGCTCTTGGCGAACCGGTATTCGACAGGCTCGACGCGCTTCTTGCCCAGGCGATGCTTTCGATTCCGGCATGCAAGGGTTTTGAAATCGGCAGCGGCTTTGCCGCAGCGCGCATGCACGGCAGCGAGCATAACGACGAAATTTACGTCGATGGCGACACGTACCGCACGCGCACGAACAATGCGGGCGGTAGCCTTGGCGGCATTTCGAACGGCGAGCCCATCTATTGCCGCATGGCGTTCAAGCCGACAGCCACCATTTCACAGTTGCAAAAGACCGCCGGGCGCGGTCTCGAGAATGGCGAACTTGCCGCCAAGGGAAGGCACGATCCTTGTGTTGCCGTCCGTGCTCCGGTAATTGTGGAAAGCATGGCGGCCCTCGTCCTTGCCGACTTGTACTTGCAGCAGAAGAGAAATTGTTTGTAATAAGCCAGTTCTTCCAGCAGTTATCCCGGATTTATTCCGGAATAACCATACACTTCAGAAATGGCGATGACGTCCCCATTCGCGGATTATGACCACATAGAGAGCATTACCGATGTTTCTTACGACAAAGCCTCTCCACCTTATCATATCCGCATTCTACAGAATTGCGTACAAGCTCCATCACAAGCTCTTTTTGCGACCGCAGCCGCAACTGCGCGTTCCCGTCGTTATCGTCGGGAGTTATTTGGCGGGCGGAGCCGGCAAGACGCCTTTTACTATCTGGCTTGCAAAGCATCTTCAAGAACAAGGTAAAAAAATAGCAATCCTTTGCCAT
>CAMZFJ010000154.1 GCA_947306025.1 uncultured Fibrobacter sp. | reverse complement strand
TACGACGGACTCCTGTATATGCTCGGACTCCTCGCCTGCTCCGGGAAATTTAACGTTTGATTTTTATTGCATTACGTCATCCTGAGGGCTAATAGCCCGAAGGATCCAGTAAAGTCTTGTATTGCGTAACGAGACTTAACTGGACCCTTCGCTACGCTCTGGGTGACGAAGATGCATACGTTCGGAATGACGGTGATTCTGTAAAACCTAGTGTTTCTCGACCACTCTACCCAGCGGCGTCTGCATTTGGCGCCGCTGTTCTGCATATATAGTCGGTGCGACAATGTGATAAATAGCTTCTTTCACCATCGTCCCGACATTGAACGCAAACGAATCAAACACATAGCGGTAACTTTCAATCGTATCGTCAAAGCCCACCACATAAGGCGTGGGCAATTTTTTCGCCTTGAAAAAATCAATCAGCGAAGCCGCCACCCTATCGTTAGAACAAACAAATTTATCCAAAGTCGCTTTTTTCAAAAGCGATTCGAGAACGCTATTCAAAAGCACTTGACTGTCTACACCGCCGCGATTCGCGACATCGATTAAGTCGAACGGAGAGGCAAAGCGATCATCGACAAGCGGAACCACATCTGTCCCCGCCTCTAACAATCCTTGCAATCTCGCCTTCGACCAAAAGCTAGCATGGTACGGCGACAAGTAATGGACCGGTCCCATATTCTTGCTATTGAGGTAACGACCGACAATCACGCCCGCTTCTTTTCCAAAAGCCACGTTGTAGAACGCCCACTTTTTCTTGTTCCGCGCACTCATCGGCACCATGTCCGGCGCGTATTCCCACCAAACCGAAATTGGATTTTTGAATGTTGCAAAATGCGCAAACAACTTCGATGCATCGTAGACGAGCCATGTCGAAAGAAACACGCCCAAACAATGCACATCGTTCTTGATTGTATAAACGCTACCATCCGACAAAAAGAATTGGTTCGACGATTCATGGAATCCGATAAACTTCACCGCGATTTTCTGTTCTGCGGCAATCTGCGCAAATGTGCGGAACACATCCGATTCGCGCTCCGATTCAATTTTCAAACGACCAAATTCGTCTGAGCGGTGTACAAATAAAACGTAATTCGATTTTCCAATCGGACGCTCTTCGCTAAAAAAGAATCGATGCCCGACATGGCGCAAAATTCCCTGCGCACTTTTTTGCAATAAAAACTTTTTGACGATGTACGGCGAAACCGCATAACGGTTCGAAAGTTCCTTGCACGACGGAAGTTCGTCAAACGCATTCAGGACACCGCTATCCAAGTCGTTTTGGAACAGGCGCTCGACAACCGAATACACACTCTCTTCGGGTTTTACATCGAACGACGGCGCTGAGCCCCAAAAACATCCTTTGCCATGAACCAGCTGGATGCGGCCATCAATTGCCAAAAGCTTGTACGCCCTGTGAACCGTATTGACAGAAAGCCCAAGGCGTTCCGCCATTCTGCGCACAGAAGGCATTTTTTCGCCATCTTGAAAACCGGCGTTTACAATAGATTTTTTAACATCTTCAATCAGCAACTTTAAACCTCGTCAATTCATAAAATAACAAAATTTTCCTTCATAAAAATTTGTACATTTCTCTCTATGAGAATTGGTTTAGTATTTATGCTTTTAGCGGCCTGCATTACCGTAGCCGCTCCCGCGAAAAAGGCTTCCGCGAAAAAATTCAAGGACCCTCGCGACGGACACACTTATAGAATTGTCAAAATCGGCAACCACAACTGGCTCGCCGAGAACCTCACGTACAAGACAACCAAAGGCAGCTATTGCTACAACGACGACAAGACGAACTGCCACAAGTACGGACGACTTTACACCTGGAAAGCAGCCATGAAGGCCTGCCCCACCGGCTGGAGACTCCCCGACCGCAAAGACTGGAATTTTTTGAGCAAGTACCTTGGCTCTAGCAAGAAGAACGGCTTTAGAGTCAAGCAGGCTGGACAGAGAGTTTGCTTTGGCAAAAATGAAATGTGGAGCCCGTACTGCGAAGAAACCAAATCGTCATTCAACGCGTCTGGCCAAAGCGACACACATTTCGCTTACGAAGACATGGAAAAATCTGCATTCTTCTGGACAGCAACCGAAGAGACAACTTACATCGCAAACTTCGTGACCATCGGCGGATACAATGAACGTTATGCGGAACGCGCCATCGAAGAAAACAACGCATTCTCTGTCCGCTGCATCGAAAAATAGTTAGAACAACTTCGTCATCCTCGCATTTTATACTTCGTCATTCACGATTTAGTCGAGGATCTATGCTTTAGAGAAAAGGCCCTGTCCAGTGGACAGAGCCTTTTTTCCAAGGAGTTGCTATCATTTAATTATTCAATTATTCCTTAATCAACGTCATAGGATTTCCGCTATCAAATACAACCGAAGTTGCACTAGTAAAGCGATTATCTTTTTCAATCTTAAGAGATAAACGCGACGGGCAAATACAATTTGTTACATACAAACTTAAAGAATTTTTCGGATTCACATACAAAGCTTCTCCATCAACAACAACTTCAATTTCAGCACTTTTCATACCGCATCCTAACAGCATATTATCAAGGTAAAGAGAAACATATCCGTCACCATCATCAACCATATATGCAGCCGTTTCATATAAAGTTTTAGTATATACCGTATCCAAAACCATACCCTGAACCAAAGACGGAACCCCACTAGACTGACCCACTATATCAGCCATTATTTTATCATCTTTGCATTCAACAACAACATCTTTTGCTTCTTGACGAGGCTTGATTTCATCAATCGTAATCACATCCATATCATAGATATCCATTTTGTTCTGGAAATTTATGCTGGAGCCATCATCCAAAACGAGCCAACGAGCGTACAAAAAAGAAGTATCGTTATCTACAGCGAAGCTCACCTTCGAATTGCAGAGGCATCTCTTAGCTTTATCATAATTCATTTTCGCTTTCACGTAAACCGTACGATCCATCACATAAACATCCAAGGTATCGACGGCTACATCACATGCAAATGAAACATTTTCTATGGAAAAACTAGTGCGCTCCGTACCCGCATAACGCATGGCAAACGGCGGAAGTGCATAATCTTCATCTTTGGGCCTAATTGCTTGGACTGGAGTCGCGCCATCTAGCAAGGGGTCATCAACAACGCGACTTTTTGTACCGCACTGAGCACTAGCATCCGTAATAATCAAGTGCGATGGGCCTTGTGGCGCTACAGAAGACGAGCTTTCCACTAGCGCCGAAGACGACGAGAGAACCGTAGTTTCAGAGGACGATGAGACGACCGCACTCGACAACGCCACTTCGCTCGAAGAAGAAACAGTCGTATTAGACGAAGAACTCCTTACAGGGAGCGGTTCTGCCACGACTTCATAAACTGTACCCTGATACACAAAATACTTGATGTCAGCATCAAGCGGATCGATAGTAAACCATTCGTCAGTAATGCACATGCAATCTGTCGAATTAGCTTCAAAATTGACTTTTAGCGTATCGAGCACACGTTGGTTATTGAACACAATGTCCGCATAGCCGCAAGCATCCAACACATTCGGGAGAACCACATGATACCCAGCTTCATCGACAACCAGATAAGCCTTTGGATTTGCCGTAGCTGTTTTCATCAAAGCGGAAGAACCATACGGATGGCCGTAACAACCCTTTAAATTGACAGACATGTTGCGCGTGGAATCCAACACAGTTCCACCACCTTGGCCACCCCCAGCAGGCGGAACAGTACCCGTCACTGGATCATCGCTACAAGCGGCAAACATAAGTGCGGCAAACGCAGAGCAAGCAAAAAACGAAAGCTTTTTCATAATAATCTCCTTTAATCCTTTCACACTTTCAATATAACCATTATTTTTTGCAAAGTCAATACTTTATGCAACAAAAATTTTGATTTTTGATTAAAATTAAGTATTTTTATTCAAAAACTTCATATTTATATTCCATATGCAACACAGTGTTGTATATAGAAAAAGTCTGGAAAAACTACACTAAAAAAACTCTCTCAATCCCAAATTTGCTACATTAATCAAAACAAATTAATCCCCCCCTTTTTAGGACAGCGCATGTATACTGAAAATGACAAATTAGAACGAACAGAGTTCATTGATACGCTAGAAAAAATTATTGATAAGAAATTCAATGACAGAGATGGTTTTTCTTTCGCTATTGACGGGAAATGGGGTTGCGGCAAAACTTTTATAGTCAATATGCTCGAAGAACGACTAAAAAATAAATATCTAGTTATTAAGTACAATTGTTGGAAATACGATTACTATGAAGAACCTGTTATGGCCATCATGTCGGTTATTGCCGATGCCTTAAATAAAATCGCAGCAGAAAACAATCCACCAAGATTCGTCAACAAAGATACATTCAAAAACATCGCCAAATTTTTAATCGGAACCGGAGCAAAACTATTCGAAGCAGCCACCAATATAGACCTAAAAAGTATTCTAGAATTAGGTAAAGAAGTCATCAATGACGAATACAAAGAAGCTATTTCAAAAGATTTCGATTCCAAAGACACTTTAACAAAAGCCATTGACATCATCCACATGGCTCTTTGTTTAGCTCACAGCGACAAAAGAGTATTGTTTATTGTAGATGAACTTGATCGCTGCCTTCCTGAATACGCAATCAAAGTTCTAGAACGGTTACACCACGTAAACGAAGGAACCCAGTTCATTACAATGCTATCAATCAACAAAAACGAATTAGCAGGATCAATAGCAAAAGTTTTCGGAAAACAAGGATGCGACACCGATTTTGCGGACTATTATTTTCAAAAATTCACCAATTTAATTATTCCTATACCCAACGGGAAACCAACAAACACACTATTAGACAAGTTTAAATTGTGCAAAAATATCTTTAATTTCTACACGAACGAATTATTCAATGACGATTTTGAAAAATTTCTCTCAGATGTTCTAGGAGCACTTCCCATCCGCTCAATTGATATCATAGACAAACAGATAAACGCCATCAATGCACTCATCCCCCTTTGTGGGGACAAACCTACAGAAATCGCCTTTTGCGTTGCCACTTTAAAGGTTCTTGAAAAAAATATTGTCAAGGGTAACATTTTTATGGATATAATTGGCGGAAATTTCTTTATACAATTTAAGTTTACAAAAGGCAATCCATTTAATTACAATGAAATCGACTTCAACAAAGCTCTTTCCAAATGGAGCGAAACTAGCTGTCACCACGCTACGAATCTCAACACATTCTTTGATGGTTTCGTTAACACAATGGTTAAACTTCAAGACAATATTAAATATTTCTTTCACATCAGCAAATATCGTTTCGAAATAAAGCTAAACAACCTACCTTCACAAGACGAAGCCTACATAAAAGATTTTTCCACATGGCTTAATCGAATCAACTTACTTGAAGAATAATTTTTTCAGGCAAAAAAATCTATGGATCCTATCGGCGGAGTAATTCCAATACTAGTTCAACGCCTCCAGGATGACATAATCCCGAGCATTCCCCAACTTTTCTATATTGTATAAGGTTATTCAAAAAATTTTTAGGAACATCATGAAGAAAATAGCATTACTTTTAGCAACAACCGCCGCCACTTTAACTCTTGAAGCCTGCGCCTCTTCCGACCCGCGAGGTTCTCAAATCGAAGGATTAGGGA
>CAMZFJ010000153.1 GCA_947306025.1 uncultured Fibrobacter sp. | reverse complement strand
CAGGTGGGCGGCGACTATCAGGAATCTTGGCAGCCGCAGCCGATGAAGCCGGAACTCTTGGAACAGGCAAAGGTGATTGCGAAGAAGGTCACGGACGCCCTTGGCGGTCGCGGCATCTTTGGTGTGGAACTTTTTGTGTGCAAGGACGAAGTTTTGTTCAGCGAAGTCTCTCCGCGTCCGCACGACACCGGCATGGTGACGCTCATTTCTCAGGACCTCTCCGAATTTGCATTGCACGCACGCGCTATTCTCGGTCTCCCGATCCCGAACATCGCTTTCCATGGCCCGAGCGCTTCGAAGGCTATCGTCGTCGATGGCGATTCTGACCACGTGAAGTTCAGCGGCCTCGAAGAAGTTCTTGCAGAACCGGATACGGGCCTTCGTTTGTTCGGAAAGCCGGAACTCAAGGGACACCGCCGTATGGGCGTTCTCCTCGCTCGTCGCGACACAGTGGAAGAAGCCAAGGCGACTGTCATGGCCATGCGCGAAAAAGTCAAAGTGACTCTTTAATTCGTTCTAAAATTTTGTATTTTTTATAGCATCCTGGCTTTAAAGTCGGGGTGCTTTTCTAATTGAGAAGAAGGAGGAAATTTTGAAACGATTTTTATTTCTTGCTTTGACGGCTATGTCTTATGCCGCAAGGACGATTGTTCCGTCGGAACCCACACTTGATTCTGATGGTTGCTATGCCATTTCAACTGCCGAACAACTTTACGGCTATGCCAAAATTGTGAATGAATCCGAAGTTAAGACGGAATGCGGAAAGCTCACCAAAGACATCGTGGTGAACGAGAAAAATGTAAAGGATACAGCTTTTTGGACGCCGATTGAATCTTTCCATGGTACTTTTGATGGCCAAAATCATACGATTTCAGGGCTTATTTGCACAGATACATCTGCTTATAACGTCGGCATGTTTGGTTATGTGGGGGCCGAAATAAGGGAAAGGCTGAGCGGTGAACCGTGGGAGGTTTTGAAAAAAGCTGTCGTAAAAAATTTAGGATTGATCAATGTTAGCTTTGTAGGTAAAAGTGCTGTCGGCGGCATTGCTGGAGGCGCTTGGGGCGCTGTAATAACAAATTGCTATGTGGATGGCGCTGTCTATTCCAATTTATATACGGGAGGTTTGGTATATACGGGTGGCTTGGTGGGAAATTCGGGACCGCTTGAAATTACGAATTCCCGCAACTTGGCTTACGTAGGCGGATATTATGCAGGTGGACTTGTTGGCAATTATGATGGTAGCGAACCACTTACTATTGTGAACTCGTATAATGCAGGAACTATTAGCAGCAATGGTACGTATGGCGCTTTTGTTGGTTTTTCCGTTGGCAAGCTAATTATTTCTAATTCGTTTAATGTCGGTGAAAAATCCCTTAGCCGAGAAAAGCTTCTTGTGGTTGGACATCATGGTCGGGATACTTTAATTGTGGACAACTACTTTTATGTTGATTCGTGGGCGAGTAATAAATACGGTATAAATATTGATGAAAAAGAGCTGAAAGATGGGACGCTGGCACAACGTTTACGTAATTACAATAAGGACGGAATTGATGGCTCGGTATGGGGACAATGGCTTGGCGTCGATGATATACCGCAGTTGTCCGGAAAATTCGTGGTCGGTTCTTCGACATTGAATATCGTTGCGAAGACTCCCTCCGTTGTAGATGGCTGTTATCAGATTGGTACGGCAGAGGAACTTTATGGTTTTGGCTTTATTGCAAATGCCTCGCTGTATAGTGAAACTCCCGTCTGTGGCAAGCTCACTAAGGATATCGTGGTCAACAAGAACGTGCTAGCAAAGGATACGCTCAATGGCAACGGCGGTAATTTTATCCCGTGGTTTGCGGTAACTAATTTTGCTGGAACTTTTGATGGTGCGGGTCACACCATATCAGGGCTTTATTTCAATGATAGCTTGCTTCGTGATGCAATGGGCTTATTTGCGACTGTATACGCACCTGATGAATCACGCCAGGTCAAGATTGAAAATGTCGGAATTGAGGATTCCTATTTTTACATTTTTGGTTCTGTAGGCTCATTGGTTGGATCCGTTAAAACGAAGAGCAAAACCGTGACTATTAAAAATTGTCATGGTTCCTCTTATTTGTATGGTGGTGCCGGGGGATTGGTCGGTAGTCATGCGGGCGATTCCTTAGGAATAGAAGATTCTTATTTTGACGGTGTTCTTGAAAGCAACAATAGTTCAATTGGTGGCTTGATGAGTTGGGCTACCGGAAAATTTTACATCGTCAATTCTTATAGCGTGGCGGACCTCAAGGTGAATCCTGATTTTATGGGATCATACAATGGTTCTTTGGTTGGCACTAATAATATTGAATCAAACTCTTATGTTGTTAATTCGTATGGTGCAGATCCGTTATCGAAAAAAGAGTCTAGAGAAGCTTATCCTCTTGTCGGTTTGGCTAGTGCGGGAAGTATTGAATTTATCAATTCTTTTTCTGAAAAAACAGGAACGGAAATATTCTGTTTTAATTGCGGTAGTGAAAAAGATTTTGGAATTATCCAGGTGGATGCTGATAAATTCACGGATGGCTCTGTTGCAAAGCTTCTTCATGACTATGGGGAATCGGGTATAAATGGTTTGCTTTGGGGCCAGCATGTCGGCTATGATGCTTATCCCGTCTTTAGTGGAGAGGTTACGACGAACTTTGAAACTTCTGAATTGAAATTGGTGACTTTCCCTGAAGATACGGTAAAGTATTCGAATTCGTACATTGAAGGCATTAAACTTTCGCTGCCGACTCCTGTTCGTAAGGACTATGTTTTTAAGGGCTGGTATGCTAGTGATGATTTTTCGGGTGAACCGGTAAAGAGTGTGCCTGCAGATGCGAAGGGAACGCAGACATTCTATGCAAAGTGGTGGCATTATCCACAGATGGTGGGCGACTGTTACGAACTGGGCGATGAGGGAGAACTGATTCTGTTCTCGTCCTTTGTTGATTCCTTGTACAGGTATTCGGTAAATCGTCCTACGTTATGTACCAAGCTGACGAACGATATCGTTTTGAACAAGAATGTTTTGGTCGATGGAAAACTGGATTCGTCAAAAATATCTTCGTTTGTGCAGTGGTTCCCGTTAAATAACTATCAAGGTGTATTTGATGGCAATGGTCATACGATTTCGGGCCTTTATGGCTATAAGGGCTTTTTCGGTAAAATTGAATCGGGAAATCTGGTTATCAAAAATTTGGGAATTGTTGATTCGCATATCTCTGGCGGAAACGACGTTGGCGGTTTTGTTGGTGAGATGTATGGGAAGTCTTTAGTTATTGCCAATTCTTATTTTGAAGGTGTCGTCAAAGGTTATGAAAATGTCGGTGGCTTGATTGGCTACACGGATCGTTCACAGACCTTGGTGCTTTCTAGTTATCATCGTGGTTCGGTTGAAGGTTATGCTGATGTGGGTGGACTTGTGGGCCTTTCGTATGAAATCTATGGCTCGCTTATGATGATGTATTCGTATAATGAAGGCTTGGTTAGATCTACTTGGGAACGAAGCGTTGGAGGCTTGATTGGTGGCGAAATGACTGATTTCTTGCATTTGAGTAACTCCTACAATGTGGCTACTGTGACCTCGAAAACGAGTGTTGTTGGTGGCATGGTGGGTTCTCTTAAGAACGATTCGGCGTTTATTTACAATTCGTACAATTTGGGCAATGTTTCTGGAACAGATTCTATAGGCGGTGTCTGTGGGTTCAAGAAGGATTATGTGGACCTTCATTTGGATGCTGCCTACTATTTGGAAGGTTTGCCGGAGGGACTTGGCGGTACAGCTGTTGCTGCCGAAGATTTCGCCAACAAGAATCTTCTGAAGCGTTTGCAGTCTTACAGGGATCATGGCTTGGATGGTTCTGCTTGGACGCAGTCGGATAGCGATAAGTATCCGGTGTTGAATAATAAAGTTTCGGATAAGTTTATCGATAGCCTGCTCGCTGTCGTGACTGCTCCGAGAAGTTCTAGCTCTTCGAGCGTTTCGAGTTCTTCAAGCTCTTCAAGTGCGACGGAAGTGTCTTCGTCGAATGCGCCGCAGTCTAGCAGCAGTTCTGTGAAGTCATCTTCGTCCAGTGTGCCGCAGTTTAGTAGCAGCTCTGTGAAATCGAGCAGTTCGTCTGTGAAATCGTCAAGTTCATCGAACGTGCCGAAATCAAGCAGTTCCGGCAAGGTCTCGATTGCATCTGCTTTTGTTGCTTCGCCGGTGGCAATCCGTACGCAAGGCCGTATGGTTGAAATTAGCGGTTTGCGAGTGGGTGATTCTTATGCGCTCATGGACTTGCAGGGACGCTTGTTGCAACATGGCCAAGCCAACGGTTCTACGGTTATGCTGCAAGTGGCAAAGTCCGGTCGTTACCTCTTGCGAGTTGCTGGACGAAATCGAATCGTGAATGTTCGATAGGTAAATAGGTATGGGAGCGCTCGTGAACTCGCTTTGAGCTTTTTTTATTGCGTTTTCCCATACCTCATAGGCGCACAGCGCCGTGCTCATACCCCATAGCCCTATAAAACTTTTCCTAACGCGATAATGGCGGCGGTGCGGGCGCGGAGGCGCGTGTTCCCGAGATTCAGTAAATGGACTTTGCCATTCTTGAACGTTTTTATCGCTTCGATTTCGCGAGGTGAAAAACCACCTTCTGGACCTACAAGTAAAGTAACTGGCGTGGCGTTGCTATTTTCGGCAGCGCCTTCATTTATATCCAACTTGCGCTCTCCATCAATATCGCAGAGAATCAGGTCTCCCTGATAATCCTTGAGCCACTTGTCGAATTCAATCGGCCCTTCGATGCGTGTCATCCAGGGCTTTTTGGATTGCTTGAGGCTCACGAGCGATTTGAGCTCGGCGCGTCGAACGGTCTTTTTCAAATCGGAATTTTTCGGTTCCTGCGAATAGTCTGTACGTAAAAAGATAACGCTGTCCGTTTCGGTCTGTGCCGCATGGAATACGACTTCTTCGAGCGCGTCATCCTTGAGGCATGCAATGCCGAGATTTAAACGTGGGCGCTTGAGGGGTGCATCTTCGACCGTATCTACGTGGACTTCGCAGGCCTTGGCGTCAGCCTTGGTGATTGTTGCATCGGCGTAATGCCCGAGTCCGTCGCACAGCTGTAGAATTTCACCATTCACGGCACGGCAAACGCGCACGGCATGGCTGCTTTCATTTTCGTCCAAGACAATGGTGCCGACTGTAATCAGCGGGCAATAGAAACGGCTATCGGGAGTTTTCATATTTAAAAAATAGAAAATAAGGACTCTCTCTAGTAACTAGTAACTAGTAACTAATAACTGATTTACTATATTACACCTCGTGAAAAAAGTAAAAGCAGTTGTCTTCGATTTAGACGGAACTCTCTATTTGAGTGGCCGCCCATACCCTGGTGCGGTTGAAACTGTGAATCGCGTGGCAAAGCGCGTGCCGGTTTATTATTTGAGCAACAACACAAGCAAGTCTCCGGTCTTTTACGAGAATCGCCTCAAGGTCATGGGGCTTCCGCTGGCTGATGATTCCATCATTTCGGCGTTGTATCTTTCGCTCGATGCAATTCACGAACGTAAGATTAAGAATGTCTTTTTCTTTGCGAACCCCGAATTGTACGAATTGTTTGCGGCGCAGGACCCAAGCCTCAATTTGCGCCCGTCAGTCGAAGAAACGGAACTTGTGCTTTTCGC
>CAMZFJ010000152.1 GCA_947306025.1 uncultured Fibrobacter sp. | reverse complement strand
ACCCGCTCAACAAATCACCCAAAACCGGAAAGACATACACACTGGAGAAGATTTTCGAATTCAAAAACGATACGCATCCGATTGTGTCTGGACCGTACACCCTCAAGACCTACACTCCCGACCAAATCGTTCTTGAACGAGTTGAAAACTATTGGCGTCAAAATCATTACGGTGGAAAAAAGCCAGCACCCAAGTACATTATCCATCCCATTTACGACAAGAACGACAACTTCAACAAAGCCATGGTTCGCGGGAACCTCGATGTTTCCTCGAATTTTCTGCCTAGGATTTGGGAAAAGGGAAAGGATAGCGTCCGCGCCTGGAGCCGCGAAGAGCCTTATCAACTTCCCTCGACCATTACAGCCCTCGTCATCGCAACGACCAAAGAGCCGTTCAACAACGTGAATTTTAGACGCGCCATGGCCCATGCCATCGACTTTAACAAAATAAAAGTGCGCGCGCTCTCCAACTACACACCGGCCATGCAGCCTGGGTTTATCCTTCCGTTCGGCACCGAGAAAAAGTATTTCAACAAAGAAGATATCGAGAACTACGGATATAGCTACAACACAGATAAGGCCCGCGAAATTCTCGCAGAAGCAGGCTACTCCTGGAACGAGGAAGGCAAGCTTTTAGACAAAAAGAAAAAGCCGGTCCGTTCCATTTCCATAGAGTGTCCTCAAGGCTGGACCGACTGGATCGACGCCATCAATGTCATCATCGAATCGTTTGCAGGAATCGGCATTACCACCGTTCTAAAAATTGTCGATTACGGGATATGGGACACAAATCTCCGCCGTGGCACATTCGACCTCACCTTTAAGACTCCGCCCACGGAACACTCTGTAGCGAATCCGTGGAACCGGTTCTACCAAATGCTAAGCACGGACAACTATAAACCCATAGGCGAAGAAGCTTTTGCAAATCCGGGACGCATTCAGAACGCAGAAATCAACAATCTTTTGATGCAAATTCCGACCATCACGGTCGAAGATTCACTGGTAGAAGCCTACCGGGAACTCAACAAGCTGTTTATGCAAACGGTTCCCGTCATCCCCGTCATGTACAGGCCCTCGACCTACTACCTGTTTTCAACCAAACATTGGACAAACTTCCCTACGGAAGAGAACCCATATGCACCGCCAAACAATTTGATTGTAGCAGCCGGGGTAAGCGCCCTTTGGGAAATTGTACCCGTCGAACAGCGGGATAATCAATAAAAAAGTTTCTATTCCACTTTAAAAAAATTATCTTTAGCAAATCAATTCAAGGAGTATAACGTGGGAAAATTACGTTTTGTTTTGCCAAATACTTTTACAAGCCTGAACTTTTTGCTGGGTGTTTTTTCCATTTGCTGGACAACCGGAGCGTTCAGTTCTTTTAGTACGGCAGACCAAATCCGCATGGGTGCCTACTTTGTCATGCTGTGTGCCCTTTTTGATAAGCTTGACGGATTTGCAGCACGTCTCGTGAACGCCAGTTCCGAATTCGGAGCCCAGTTCGATAGCCTCGCAGACTTGATTGCTTTTGGTCTCGCTCCGGCATTCTGCTTTTTCTTCACCTACAAGATTTACGCTCCGGACTGGTTCCAGAACCACGGTCTCCTGATGACGTTCGCGCTTGCAGTTTACGTGCTCTGCGCCGCCATGCGCCTTGCCAAGTACAACGCCTGCGACTCGGACACATATCATCATCACTTTTCCGGGCTTCCGTCCACTTTTGCAGGTATGATTAACGCCGTGCTCATCGTTTTCCTCAAGAGCAAGGGCGTTTATGCAGACCCAAGCAGTTTCCTCTTCTGGCTCCCGATCATCGTGTTCATCGTAACCGGATTCTTGATGGTGAGCCCGTTGTTCCTCCCGAAGCTCCAGCCGCGCAAGAACAAGGCATTCAACATTTTCCAGATTGTGTTGATTCTCCTTACCTACGTTGCCGGAATCCTCTTCTACAACGAAAAGGTGCCGTACATCCTTGAATACTTGCTGCTCCTCGGCGTAAGCTACATGGTCATCGGTTTTGGCGTTGGTCTCGCCACCCGCAAGCAAATCATCGAAGAAGCGAAAGCCGCAAAGAAGTAGACGAAAGAGAGCACCGCAGTCGCGGTGCCATTTTTTCCTAAGACCTAAAACCAGTTCTTTTTACGATGTCATCCCGCACAATGTTGCGGGATTTTCTTTTTTATAGTTTCTCACAGCGAAGCGACCTCAAAGCACTTTAGTGCGAGCTCATACCTCATACCCCTGTAAAAATTCCGCAAACGCTTTCCCATAGCGGTCGAACAAGTGTTCCAGCGACATGCGCGGGAGTTCCAGCGTCACGCACTCAAGCCCGCATTCTCCGCACCATGTTCCAAAACTCCCCGGCGTCTTGTACCCAATGTCGGGCAACCACGGCAAGTTGAACGTAGCCATCAAGTCTTCTACAAGTTTTATTTTTTGCGGAGCATCAACACAGCCCATAGGGGCATGCATCGAGATTACACTCGCGGGTTTCAACTTTTCAATCAACGCAACAAGCGCCTGCGTTTCCGGTTCGCTCTCAGCCGCCACCCCTGGAGACAAAAGCGTATCTCGAGGAGCTTCCAAAATAGAACGAGAACCGACCTTTTCTGTCGAAAAATTCTGCGTATTGAAATTGCGGTTCAAGTCTACGCCATTTGCATTCCCGCGCGTCCCGAGAGTCATGCCGTCCGGATTTGCACACAAAATAAATGCAACGGAATCAAGGTTATCGTCAAATGCACGGAGCACGCGACTTAAGAGGAACGTCGTTTCCGGTTCTTCTCCATGAATGCCGGCAAATACAAGCAACTTACATTCACTCTTGCACGGGTAATACAATAGCGGAGCACCCAACACCGAGCGACCGTATTCAGAAGATTTCAACCGGATTATACCGCGGGATTCAGGAGAAAAGAGCATAATGAGGAGTGAGAGTTACTAGTTATTGGTCATTAGTTAGTTCAGGGAGTCGGAATGGCGGCGGAATTCAACCTCAAATAAAGTAAGGGTAAATGTATTCCTCCGCAAGTTGCGGGAGGTTCGCAAGCACTGCACGCTTGCATTCCATGTCCGATTGTTCATAAATACGGCGCAGCACGTCAAGCGAAAAATGCTCCAAGCGTTTGCGCGATGTGGGCAAGTGCGCAATGTGCCAGCCCTCCGGGCGGATTTTCCCGCGCCCAGGAACAAACACGCGGCTAAAGCCAAACGCATTACCCGTCTCCATCCGCGCCGTCAAAAACGCATGGAACTTCGCAAACATGCCTTCGCATTCCGCGGGCGTAAGCTGCACCTCGTAGCCCTCCGGGCACGCAGCCCCATCGACCACATCGATGTCCGTTCCCAAATGGTGACGGCTCGCCCCCGGAAGTGCAGACCACGTGAGAATCGCATACATCAACTCTTCTTCATCCTTCGGGCGCTCCATCGGCACTCCCTCCGCCGACAAAAGCGGGAGTTCGCCACGAGCCTTGCGGTTCCAAATCGAGAGTTGCTTATCAAACGACCGATACGCGGATTCCAGGCGCAGTTCAAAACCATTCACCTTCGCCGCCTCCGACAAGGCCTGCAAATCAGCCACAATGTCACGATCAACAAGATACCCCGGCTGGAATTCAACCAAGTCTGGCGTTCCTAGCCCATACGGTAACAAGTCCGTCATTGGATCGTCCCTCCCATCTTTTCAATCAGATCCTTCCATTGCTGTACCGTCGCCTTTTTCTTTGTCGTCTTTTTTTTCGTGACTAGCGACTGCACCGGAGAGGCCGGATTCGCATGCGTCCATGCAATGGCAAGCGCGTCGGTCGCATCGAGCGGGAGTTCCGAAGCCTCGATTCCAAGACGCGCAAAAATCATATTTGCCACATGTTCCTTCGAAGCAGCCCCATCCCCCGTTACCGCTTGCTTCACGACACGCGGCGGGTATTCGTCATAAGTCATCCCGCGACGGTGGCACGCCACAAGAATCGCCCCGCGGATATGCCCAAGCACAAGGGCACTCTTCACGTTTTTCGCAAAAAACACGCCTTCCATCGCCAAAGCGTCGGGATGGTAGTGATCCAGGCGCTCTTCCAGTTCCGAAACAATGTGCACAAGGCGGTCTTCAAGATTTTTCGAAGCATTGGCATGAAACGTGCCATATTCAAGCACTTGAATCTGATTGCCCGTCTTTTTCAAGAAAGCATACCCTGTTGTAATGGAGCCAGGGTCGATACCAAGAATAACCATAACAAAAAAGATAGATAAAATTGCTTTTTTTTCAAAAAATCCGCATTTTTGGGGACGTTCTTTATTAGATTTCTTTATAGGAGGCGACCATGCTGATAGACCAGGAACATGCAGATTACATGAGAACAAAAGCACACCCAAGACAATTGGGAATTCCCCTGAGCCGTTGGGGGCGAAACCTTATAGCCTGCTGCCCGTTCCACGCGCCCGAAGAAACATCATTGTTCTTCTACGATGCGCTGGGTTATTGGCGCTACCGCTGCTTGCAGTGCGGGAGCGAAGGCGACTTGGTAGACTTTCTCATGAAGAGCCGTTTTAACGGGATGGACGAACAGTCCGCTCGTTCTGAAGCCTATGACTTCCTCGGATCGCTCGACAAGGACTTGTCGACCAACCAAGATAACGAACACCCGTGGGTCAAGGAAGTCGGTGGCGAAAAATCCAAGGTATTGGAATGTTTTGTCCGTTATTGCCACTGGGCCGCTTGCAAGAGCCCTTCTTCGGCTAAATTCCTAGAAGCTCGCGGCTGGAGCATCGGCCAAGCTCAGCTTTACGGTCTCGGCTATTATAGCGGTGACCCGGAGCCGTTCATCAGCTACTGCATGCTCTCCGGCATCGAACGCCACCAGATCAGTTTTTATCTCGACAACCTCGAAGCCTACCACGAACCGAGAATCACAATCCCGGCCCGTAACTCCAAGGGTTTCATCCACTCCGTCTACGGAAGGCTTATCGACGATAACGAAAAGAGCCACACGTACATCACTTACGCCTCTGGCCCGACCGCCATCCCGTTCAACATCCAAGGGGATAGCGAAAATCCGATTATCGTACAAGGATTCTTCGACGCCCTCACCGCCGACCTCGCCGGTATTTCAGGTGTTGTATCCACGATGTTCCAGGAATTGAACATCAACCACCTGTACAAGTTGAAGGCCTGCGGAGCAGAAGCATTCACGATTATCTTGCGCCGCGAAGAAGACCGCCGTAACCAGGAACTCAAGATCCAAAAGTACCTGAAGCTCGCCGATCAATTACACATGAGCCTCAAGTCCATCGTGCTTCCGAAAGACGAGACCGTCGATACTTTTGTCCGCAAGAATGGCGCCGACCAGCTCATCGACCTCATTGAGAAAACCGAAGTCGATACGATCCACTCCCACCGCCGCTCCATGCTGTTGCAAGACATCAAGGAAAACTTTGATAACGCCATGGCATGCCAGCCGGACCAGAGTGTCGGTTACACGCTCAACACATTCCCCAAGCTCACCAAGGAAATCGACGGTGTGCAATCGGGATGTTTCTTTGTATCTTCGAATCCGTTCGGCCTCAAGACGTTCTTGCTTTCGAGCATCACGCTTGACCTCATCGAAAGCAACCCAAGCCTCAAAGTCATTTACGTTGCTTACGAAACGCCGCGCCGCCAAATCTTTGACCGCTTTGTGTCCATGCTTATCGGT
>CAMZFJ010000151.1 GCA_947306025.1 uncultured Fibrobacter sp. | reverse complement strand
GTACACAAATGCGACAACCTGCTGAAAATATTCGTGCACGTTTACAACAGGTTCGCGAACGGGCGTCCACGTTGTCACCCATTCGCGTGCACAAGCCAAATGCCACCAGATATCGGTATCCGTTAGCGGAAACACAGCAAAAAGCGCGACAACCGCACTTATTACCAAAGCAACCGTTTTCGGGACCGACATTAAAGATTTCACTTCAATGTTGCGTTCAACAGAGAATCAAGACGACCGGCCATAATCTGAGCACCAACAAGTCCCAAATGATCTTCATTGGCAAAAGCTTCAGGACCAAAATCATGATGCCCATCATGATTTTCATCAAGCACGACAAAATTCGAATACTTTTTGGTCAGTTTCTGAACCGCATCTTGCATAATCTTTACAGCACTACGGGTAGGTCCATAACGTCCCCAAGCATTAGTCTTCAAAAAATTCGGAGATTGAGGATAAACAACACCAACAACAAGAACATCAAAGTTGCGAGCCAATTCTACAATTTCAGCCAACTTTTGCAAGTTAAAGTCAAAACCCGATCGATTAATATTAAACCAGTTGGGATCATAAGCTATTTCGGGAGTTGATTTGCCCCATCCTTGCGCCGGATCATAATACAAACCACGATGATAACCAAACATTCCATATTCAGATTCCGTCGGATTCAAAGCGGCCTGCGAAGCTGCAACCATATCTCCAATCAATCCGTCTTGCCAATAGCCATGATTTTTATCGTATTCATAACCAGGGACATTGCCAAACCAAACTTTAAAATTTTCATCCTTAACATACCAACGGTCATAATCCAATGTCAATGCAAGAACTTTCAATTTCGGCATCAACGGCAAGATATAGTTTTTCGTAAAGAACGCTGTACTTTCCAGATCCTGCGCCGAGTATGCCATATTGAGAGCAAAACCAAATTTAATGCTTTCAGGATCCATACCCGCAAACGATCTCGAAGAACCGATGATAACAATCTCCGTAGTATCCCTATACTTCCAAAAATAATCCATTTTGACTTTCATGATTCGAGTTGCAATATCCGTGGTCTCTGTCATATAGACACCAGCGCTATCGGGATCAAGTTTGCCATTTTTGATAGCGGACGTGTTCTGGATCCACAAACTCGGATGCCAAAGTTCATAGCCTTCGGCGAGTTCTACAATCGAGCTATCAGACAAATTCACAAGAGATATCTTGGAATGCGAACCGTTAATATTCGCAAGCGTCGCAACAGCAAGATTTTTACCACCCATCGACCATTCGCTATGGTCAAACGAATAGCCCTTCGGCGAAGCTACAGATTGAATAAGTTTACCGGTTGAATCGGCAATGAGCAAACGTTCATGCGTGCCGTAATCTTTTCCGACAAATTCACGTCCCATCTTGTTCTTCCCAGATTTTTCGTTGGCTCCGAAATCAAGGAATAAAGTACGCTTGCTGCCATCGTTGGCAAGAGATGCATTGCAAGCCTGTTCCTCGCCAAACCACACCGTATCGATTGCCGATTTCATAATTGTCGAGCCCGACTTTGCTATACGAGCTCGCAAAAGACGTGCACCCGAAACGGCAAGTTTGTTGTCTTCACTGATTCCGTCATGGTAAGCGCCATCGAAAAGTTTTTCAGGCTGGCCAAATTTACCATTGGCAAACTTCACCTGCCAAGTCGAAGTAGACTTAAACGAAGCATCCTCCTTATTGTCGCGAGGATTCGTTACATAAACGATGACGGTATCGCCATTGTCTAAAACACGCCAGCGCGGAATCGCAGCGCCTTTCACATCCAACTTTACGAGATTTGAACCTTCCGCATTCAAATCACGCACATACAGTTCTGATTTTTCGGAAACGCCTTCGTATCCTGTGCAAAAAGCAACCTTCTTGCCATCCGGCGATATTTCGGGATGATAAGCATCAATCTTATCTGAAATTTCTGTTACAGAAAGGATTCCGCTAGAATAATCAATAAAAGCAATATTACCCGTAATATCATTGCGGAAAGCGAGCTTCACTTTATACGTTCCTGTCTGTGAACGCATCTTAGCAGAATTAGCAAGAACCACAATACGGTTTGTCACAGCCTTACCATCTGAGCCCATCCAAGTTGCTTCAGGAATGATTCCAAATGCAAGGCGAAAGCCCACATAATCAGCATGAGTCGAAGACGTTACTGTATAAACGTCACCACGATTGTACCTTTCGATAGATTCTGACGAACTGCGATAACTTCCACCTTTAACAACGCGGTGTCCCAAAGAACCACCATCAGGAGCACCGACATAATCGATCAAGGTCGTATCGTGGAAATTGCCAAGCCAGTCATTCACCCATTCCATCGCATTACCAATCATATCGCAAATGGCTTCATCCGACTTATTTATGCTACAGACTTTGTGCAGTTTATAATCGGAATTTTCGGCGGTCCAAGCTTCTGACAGATTCCAATAGCTTTGAGCAACAAACATCCACTCCGCTTCTGTCGGCATACGATAGCCTTTCTTTTCAGGATGGAATGCGAAGCCGTCTAAATTTGTACAATGTTTATCATTGTCAAAAGAAGCATTGCTATAAGTATAAACGGTATCAAAATTTTCCGCCTTACTGCGAGCATTCGCGAAAAGCACAGCATCATAATAAGTAATATCCGTAGCAGGCAAGCTATCTTGTTCGCACTTTAGAGAAAGACCTGTCGCCGACTTCATAAAAGAATTAAACTCTCCGCAAGTCACTTCGCTCTTGCCAAACAAGAAATCATAATTCAAAGTAACTTTCATTTGCGGACGTTCATCAGCTTTTGCAGCAACATCGTTTGTACCCAAAGTAACAAACCTGTCCCTAACATTCATCCGTTCCATTCCCGGAAGAGACTCGGTCAAATTTCCTAGAACAGGCGAAACTCCATCAGAGTCACCGCAAGCCGAAATCAGCAACATGGAAAAGATTACAGCCAGACTCAAATACAGATTTTTTTTCATATTACCTCACTGTTTTCAGTAAAGAATCCAATTTTGCCGTAAAGCGTTTGGCACCATCTCGATTCAAATGATCCGAATCAAAGGACATAGAAGACGGATAATCATGGTCACCAAACTTATTTTCATCCAAATATACAAAATTCGACCGGCCTTCAGCCCACGTTTTAAACTCTTCAAAAAGCTTTATTGCATGGCTACGAAGCATTCCATGGCGTCCATAAGCCCCCGTATTCTTGTAATTCGGACTCATCGGGAAAATTACACCGATAACAAAAATGTTTCTCTCTTTTGCCAAGTGAACAAGATCTTTTAGCTTGTCCATATTCCCCCAAAAAATAGACGAACACTGAGTCAACTCGTGATTTGCCAAACATTTACTCAAGCTCGTATCAGCAACACAAACATTTATATGATATTTAGAAGTACAAGTATTCAAATCCGAATCTACAAGGCAATTCGCAAGATTTTTATTAAACAAGCAATCACTCCACGTAGAATCACCATTCATTGTAGCAAGCCCATCAGCATTATTCCAACCAATACTAAAGGAAATTTCATTCCATCCACGTTTTGTTATGATAGAATCGACATCGTCAGGAGCATTTTCTATAACCATTTTAACAAAAGTTTCATCAACACCGTCAGGATAAAATTCATGACTAATATCATATTTAAAACCAAGAGCCTCTCCCATATCCCATTCAATATCGGTTCGTTCATCATAATTAAACCACAAATCAAAATCAAGTCCCACCACAACGTATTTTACATTGGAACCATGATTCAAAACGTAATTCTTAAAGAAGTAGTGCTGGCAATGCATATCACACGGGTAAAAGCCCATATTCATAGAAGATACACTCATCTCCAAGGGATCAAAACCCGCCCACATACGTGAATTTCCAAGACCAATAAGCTCTACAGAATCTTTAAGCTTCCAGAACAATGGCATTTTGTGCGAAAGCAAATAGTCCGTTTGGTTTTTTGCAGAAACATAGACGCCAACGCTATCTGCATTCCAATCAGACGATTCCGAAGATATCCCAGTCGAGACCCAGAAGCAGGGATGCCAAACATCGTCCCCTTCTACAAGCGTTGTCAAAGCGCCATCCTTGGTATCCACCAACACGATTTTCTGGTGTGCGCCATCAGCATTCGTTAAAGTCGCGACAGCCACATTTTCGTCGTTCAGCACCCATTCACTGTGATCAAACGTATAACCCGACGGAGCCGCAACCGTTGAAACCAATTTGCCTTCATTATCGGCAATGAGCAAGCGTTCATGCGTACGATACTTGGACCCCACAAACTTAGCCCCCATCGTTTCTCCATCGGATTTAGCAAAATCAAGGAACAACGTACGCTTTGTTTTTTTATTCAGCGAGGCATTGCAAGCCTGGTCACCATTATACCACAAAGTATCTTTTGCTTTCGATTTAACGGTTGAACCCTTCGTAGCAATACGAGCGCGCAACACACGCGCCCCCGTCACAGCCAACGATTCATCATCGCTAATGCCGCCATGGTAAGCACCATCAAACAGTTTTTGCGGTTCACCAAACTTTCCATTTGCAAATTTCACTTGCCATGTCGAAGCCGATTTAAAAACCGATTCTTCCTTGTTATTTCCGGCATCAGATACATAGACAATTACCGTATCGCCATTTTCCAACACGCGCCAACGCGGAATTGCCGCATTTTTCACATTCAGTTTTACGAGATTAGATCCCTCAGCATTCAATTCACGAACGTAAACCGAAGAAGAGCCACTTTGACCTTCTAGCCCCGTACAGAATGCAACACGTTTGCCATCAGGAGAAATATCAGGGTGATAAACATCAATTGAATCTTTGATTTCAATAATCGAAGGCGAGATTCTTCTAAAATCAACGAAAGCCAAATTCCCCGAATTGTTGTTCCTAAACGCAAGCTTGGATTTATAGATTCCAAAAAGTGACGAAATATTTTTTGTACTAGCGACAATCGAAAGATTCGAAACAACCGCAGTTCCCGAAGCATCGAGCCAAACAGGATTTTCAATTTTTCCGTATGCCAAGCGCAGTCCCAAATAATCAGCTGCACTCGTACCTGTGACCGTATAGACATCGCCGCGAGCATACAAGTTTATCGATGAAGCTTCCGTTCTATAACTTCCGCCCTTGATAACGCGTTCACCCAGACTTCCACCATCGACACCGCCCACGTAATTCGTAATCGATGTATCGCGGAAATAGCCATGCCAGTCATTTACCCATTCAGTCACATTCCCGAGAAAATCGCATAAGCCGTTTTCATTTTTATTCGAACAAACTTCATGCACTTTGGAACCAGAATTACTTGCATTCCAGCTATTATCAACATCGAACGACAATCCAGCTGCGTAAATCCATTCCGCTTCAGTCGGCAAGCGGAACGCATTAACTTCAGGCTTAAACACAAGACCGTTCAAGAGAACGCAATGACCATTTTTATCATATTCCACCGAAGAATACACATAGGCTGTATCCATTCCCGCAGCTTTACTTTTGGCATTCGCATAGAGAGCGGCATCGTAATACGTCACATTGACCGCGGGCAAGTTTTCATTTTCACAAGATAACTTGACGCCATTTTTTTTGTCCATCAAGGCGTTAAATTCACCACATGTAACTTCGTGTTTGCCAATTTGGAAATCATACGCAAACTTGGCATCCATCTGCGGACGCTCACT
>CAMZFJ010000150.1 GCA_947306025.1 uncultured Fibrobacter sp. | reverse complement strand
AAAAGAAATCCTCGCCGGAAACGCAGAACGCGCCGTCCGCGAGTGGATAGCGGCAAGAAACAATGCGTGACGAAATCCGACAGGCCATTTTAAGTCAGGAGCTTAAGGACGGAGAAATGCTCCCTTCTGTCCGTAAACTCATGAAAACTTTTAGCGTCTCGTCGGGAACCATCCAAAACGTACTGAAGCAACTCGCCGAAGAAGGCCTTATTTACAGCATCCGCGGCAAGGGATTTTTCTGGGGCAAAGCCCCCGACGCTAGCGATTTGGCGCAGTTACTTTCTAAAACAGTCCATCGCGAAACCGTTCTTGAACGCCTTGAAAAAGAATTTACCGCCGACTGGGAAAAGGGCTTCCTCGACCCGAACAAGAATTTACCGCTTGCGAAGGAACTTTCCGACCGCTACAACGTCTCGCAAACGATTCTCCGCAAATTCTTGATCCATAAAGTGAATCAAGGCATTCTCGTCCGTAGAGGGCGCTTGTATGCCTTTGCCTCCCCGCTCAAGACGAAAACGGTCAAGAACTTCAGCGAAATCCTGTTCGTGACTCGATGCAATTCGTGGGGCGGTTTTACCGCCGAAAGCGAACGCGAACTCGACTTTTTGCGCCTTGTTTACCAGAATGCGGGCGAACAGCACTTTAAGCTCATTTTGCTCGGCATCAACGAAGAAAGCGGTAAGCTTATTGACCGCAGCGGTAAAGTCTGCCATTTGACGGATTATCCGAACGCTATTGGCGCAGTACTTTCGACACTCTTGGTGCAAAATCCGCATGCGTTGTTGCAGCTCTTTTACGGTGTCAAGTACCCCGTATCGGTTTGGTGGGAGCATCCGTTGCAAAACATCCCGCAGCGCTTTTTAAGCAAAAACAATTGGGCATTTTTCAACTCGACTTTCGGCGAAATTCCAGGCCAGCAAATGGGCAAATACCTGTTGCAAAAAGGCTTCAAAAAAGTCTGCTATTTTTCGCCCTACCACAACAGTTCCTGGTCCAAAGACCGCTTGACAGGTCTCATGAATTCCGGGCTAGAAGTCATTGCATTTACCGATGATGAATACGCAAGCCCGTGGGATTACAAGGAAATTGCAAGAGCCAGAGTATCGAGACTTTCCGTCGAAATATATGCGCGCAACCTTGTCAAGAAAAAGCTTTTGCAATTTGCACAAAACGTTCCGTCCGATTGTAACTGCTGGGTTTGCGTAAACGACGAAGTCGCAGGGCTCTTCTACGAAATCAGCGATGACGGCGACTGCGTTTTGCCCGGCGACAAAACTGACCCGAACATTCTCGGATTCGACAACTCTGCCGAAAGCTACTTGTTGCGCATTGCGTCATACGACTTCAACACCAGCGCGCTCATCAAACAGATTTTCTACTACATCGAAAATCCCGATGGCTTCGGCAACAAAAAACGCCTGCACCAAATTCTTGGGCAGGTCGTTGAGAAATAGCTTGCGGCATAGCCGCAGCTTATAGTTACTTCGCCCTTCGGGCTAGTTACTAGTTAATAGTTACTAAAAAAATTAAATACAAGAAGCATCTTGTTTATTGCAATCTAGTAACTAGTAACTCAGAACTAGTTACTCCAATATATCCTATACGTTTTTATTCACAATAATCGTCTTGGCTTCGAAGGTTTCGCGGTCAATCCACTTGACCATGAGCGAGACCTTGTTGTCTTCGTTGAGAGCGTCCCAGTAAGCCTTGAGCGTTTCTTCGGCACTGTCAAAAATCGGCATGAGCTTCGGGAAACCGTTGAAAGACGGAATCGGCTTGCCATCCGTTTCGTAGGTGCTGATGAAGTGGCCAAGACCCGGAAGAGCCTTTTCGAATTCAAACGTCATGCGTTCACAGCCGGCGTCTTCGCAGTTGTTACGGCTCTTGAGGATGGAGAGCTTGTAAACAGCCGGTTCAGCATTCTTGTAGTGAATGCCAGAAATACGCGGCGTGAAGTTCGGAGCATCGTCTTCGTACTGGCGAGTGCGGAGAGCGCTTTCGAACGTGCCACCGAGATTGATGGCGTTGTAAATCGTGTCGGTCTGGTCGCCGTTCGTAATAATCTGCACATCCTTCGTGTGGCGAGCCGGGTAATAAATGATGAGGTGCGGGTCCGTGAGCTTCGATTCGTCGAAAGCTTTGGTCTTCATGAATCCCGTATCGGCTTCGATTTCGAAAACGCGGTTACGGCTGTTGACGCTGCGGCCCATGATCCAGTAAACCTGCACATAGGACTTGCCGTCAGCGCTTGTGCCAAGCACAATGCCGCGGCCAGGATAAGGGTTATTGGATAGGGCCTCAAAATTCTGTTTTGCTTCGTCTGTGTATTTCATGGCTTCAAATATAGCAAAGAAGCACGCGAAGAGGAGCTATGCACACCACAGAGACTCTCCGAACACTTCGAACTATATACTCCAGAAGCTGCCAGATCATAAGTACATATCGTGCAAGTCGTATCATAAACGTCTTCCACATAACCATTATCCTCTACACGGATAAGATGGAGCAATGTATCGGGAGCCTTTTCGGGAGCAGGGCCCGGAACAACATCAAAGACGCGCCCAAAGTACTCGAAATTTTTGATATCCGTTTCTGTTGCCGGAATATTAAACGTATGATATGCATAGCATATCCAATTCAGGCTAATTAAGGTCTCGCTTTCCGGCACGACTCGCAGGGTATCCCCCACGCGCTCAATCTGCACTTCGTCGTTATGGTATTCAACATTCACATGCATGTCCGGAATAACAATTTGGTAACCGACATTTTCCGTATTCGTCAGATATGCTTTGTTACCGGCATTGGCTTTGTTCATGCTGCAAGGACTTATATTGGCAATGGCGGTCTTGACAGCCTCTTTTTCGCCAACGGCGCTATTGGCAACGGAGGCCTTGACAACCTCGTTTTCGCCAACAGCACTATTGGCAACTTCGTCCGCGCCAGTGCAGGCAATAAACATAAGTGACAGCATAGCTGTGCATGCAACGATCTTTTTCATATCATTATCCTCCTATTATAAGTGATGTTCTTGAGTGTATGTCTATTCCGCATCGACAATATCCATGATTTCCGGCGCAAGAGAGCCAAGACCATAATCGAAGTAGAGTAATGTCGCATGAGTGTAGGCATCATCGTTATCTACAGAAAAATCAATCTTGGACCTGCAAATACACCTTAGTGCATTCGTATAATCGTATTTTGCCTTTACAACAACCGTGTCTCCAGAAACACGGACATTGAGGGGGTCGATTACGATATTGCATGTAAGCGAAATGTTTTCGATGGTAAAGGTTGTCCGCTCGGTACCGACATGCCTGTAAGTAAACGGAGAAATCCTTTCTTCATCGGAGACAACCAAAGAGTCATCCATTATGCGTTCGTTTTGACATTGGACATTGGCATCTGTAATGACAATGCCCGACAAGCTCGAACTAGATAAGTCTATCCCGTTCTCCGTTTCAAGGACGCTGCTACTCGATGCATTTGACGAATGGCTATTTTCTGCAATGGCATTGGGGTCCACCGTTCCTCCACCGGAACACGCAATCACAAGCATCAGAAACAGTAAACCTGAGACAAGAGCAAACTTCTTAAACATGTTGCTCCTCCTTTATCTTGTCCGTAAACGGGAAAAACTGGAAATTAATTCGACAAACCCGGTTGGAACCTTTGTATTCGTTAACAATGGAAAGGATTTTCTTGCTGCAAGTTTCTAGCTCATCGATAATTCTTTGGTTCGCTTCTTCGGTCACGCCAAGCGTAAGCCCACTAAAATAACGTTCATCCGGAGAATAGCGTTCTACTGCACGAGCCGCCATGTTCGCCATTTCTTTGTGCATGGTACGAATGGCAATGGGCAAAGCCTCTTTAGAACCGATAACATTCTGTTCTGTTTGCGAATAGACTTTGTCCCCGTCTTTTTTCAGGAATCCGGCCTTGACCAAGAAATTCAAGATGTCGCGCACTTCTTCGGCTGACACGTACTCCTTGCACTTTTCGGCAAGGTCGCGCGGGTTGGCACCAGGCATCATCGGGGCTAGTTCCCTGAGTACGGGGTACTTCCACGATTCATAATACTGGAACGCTTCGCTGTCAACGACACGCATGCTGTGTTCCAACGCAATCTTCTGCATTTCAAGGAGCGCCGCCTTCTTGACCGAATCCTTTTTGGCGTTGCAGAACGTGACCATTTCGCGGAAGTAGTCTTTCTCGAAACCGACAAGTCCCAAGGCTTTCGCGACGTTTTCGATTTTAGGCTTACCTAACCTGCTTTCTCCCTGGCAGACAAGCTTCAAGAAGTTCGGCGAAGAAAAACCAGCTTTATTGCAGAACTCGCGCCACGAGAACACACCCAAGCGTTTGCGTTCGTCGTAGTAGTCCTGCAAATAGAGGCGATAATCCTTATATTCGAGAATCGAATTCATGTATATCAATATACCTTTTCTCTTTTTCCAATTCAATAGAATTCTATACAAAAATAGTGATTTTATATTCAAATTTAGACATTTTCATACAACTTTTAAAATTAAAAATAAAAATACTATACAGCCTGTATAATATTAAAAAAGCCGCTATAAAAGCGGCTAAAATTTGATTGATTGAATCTATCGCTTCGGATTATAATTGTTCATGAGCACCATCGCGAGGGCCACGCAGAACATGATAACACTACCGACAACCACCTGCTGCTTGTGATCGTATTCGCGCTTAATGTAAGTGGGATTTTCCTCGTTCAGTTCCTGCAAGGTCGGGCCCTGCTTAAGCTTGGTGCTGTCGACGCCGAACACTTTTTCAATCTGTTCGTCAGTCATGTTCAGCGTGCTCGTATAAGCGCTGTCAGACCTGTCGAGCTTGTCAGCAGCGAATGAAGGAGCTGCGAGAGCACAGAGCAAAAGGAACGCAAACACAAGGCGCTTCGACTGGTTCGACAGGCTCACCAACCGGTTCAGCGACCTTGTATCTCTTTTTTTGTTTCTCGTCTCTCGTCTGTAGGGCATAGCCCGTTCTCTCGTCTTAGCCTTCCTTCGCGAGCTTGTCAAGGATCTGGTTCACAAGGCCCGGGTTAGCCTTGCCACCGGACTTGCGCATCGTCATACCCACGAGGAAGCCCTTGAGAGCGACCTTACCAGCCTTGAATTCAGCGAACTGAGCGGCGTTAGCGGCGCAGACTTCACGGACCACAGCTTCAATTGCAGCGGTGTCGGTCACCTGCACGAGGCCCTTTTCCTTCACGATAACTTCAGGATCCTTGCCCGTTTCGAACATTTCGGCAAACACGGTCTTTGCAATCTTACCGTTGATGGTGTTGTCTGCAATGAGATTCACGAGAGCGCAAAGTTGTTCCGGCTTGATCTTGAGAGCAGCGAGGCCACCTTCGACATCCTTCATCTTGGCGAGAAGTTCCGTGATGACCCAGTTAGCGAGAACCTTGCCGTTCTTGCAATTCTTCGCGGCGGTGTCGTACCATTCGCTCACGTCGCGGTCTTCGGTAAGCACCTGGGCGTCGTATTCAGAAACGCCGAAGTCCTTCATGAAGCGTTCGCGGCGGGCATCCGGCAGTTCCGGAAGCGTGCGGCGGATTTCTTCGACGAATGCCGGGTCAGTCACGAGGCGGACCATGTCCGGTTCCGGGAAGTACTTGTAGTCGTGGGCGTCTTCCTTGCTGCGGATGACGATGGTCTTGTCCGCGTTGGGGT
>CAMZFJ010000149.1 GCA_947306025.1 uncultured Fibrobacter sp. | reverse complement strand
AACTTAGAACTTAGAACTTAGAACTTAGAACTTAGAACTTAGAACTTAGAACAATCTCTCTTACCTTTAAGAATATCTAAGTTCTACCAACTAAGTTCTACCAACTAGAGTTTACGATTATGAATGTAATATACAAGTATCTCCTTGCTGCTTCTGTGTTCGCGGGTGTTGCCGTGAGCGATTCTACGAGCGTTTCTATTTACGTGGTGGGCGATTCGACGGTCCAGACTTACAAGGATAATGTTTATCCGCAAACGGGTTGGGGACAGGTGCTTGGCTACTTCTTTGATGCGTCCCGCGTGAACGTACTCAACTACGCGATCGGCGGCCGCAGTTCCAGAACGTTTATTGAAGATGGCCGCTTGGACGAAGTCAAGGGCAAGCTCCAGAAGGGCGATTATTTGTTCGTGCAGTTTGGCCATAACGACCGCGATTACAGCAAGGCCGCCCGCTATGTGGAGCCTGCGCAGTTCCCCGGTTACATCCAGAAGTACGTGGATGCAGGCAAGGCAAAAGGGGCGAATGTCGTTCTCATTTCTCCGATGAACTTGAACGGAAGCCGCAACGTGTTCTCGACGGGGAGCAACAACTACGATGCTCGCGGCATGATGCAGACTGTTGCGAAGAACAACAAGATTCCGTTTGTCGATTTGAACATGAAATCGTATAATACGTACAATACAACGTATAAATCGATGCCGGATTACGTGACTCGTTACCTTTATAAAAAACTTGAAAAGGGCGAATATCCGAATTTCCCGGATGGCGTGAACGATGGAACGACGCATTTCCAGGAAATGGGCTCGATGGGTCATGCGCAAATGATTTGTGAAGAACTCGAAGAAAATCTCAAGTCCAACACGAATCTTTCTGCAGAAGCTAAGACGGCGCTTACGACGCTTGTCGCAAGCATCAAGAAACGCTATACCATCAAGGTCAAGACGAACCTTTCAAATTACAATGGCCTTATCACGCAAACGCAATATTTCCCGGCGGGTTCGCCGATGACGCTCCGCGTAACGCCGACGGGCCAGACGTTTGAAAAGTGGGTCGATGACGATTGCAAGGAAATTTCTAACAAGAGGATTTATTACGGCTTCAAGACGAAGGCGCGTGACATTACCTATACGGCCATGTTCAAGGGCGGTGCCGCTTGTACGCCGATTACGCATGGTTCTGAAGATGCATACGAAGAAGGTCCCGGTAGCTCCAGCAGTTCTGGCGGTGAAGTGGCCGTCAAGGATCTCGAAGAAGATCTTTGCTCGCTTGAGGCGGGGACCGATGCTTGGCCTTCTGTCATTGAAACGTATGCTCCTGAAATGGGCGACGGTTTCTCTGAAGATAACCACGAAGGCTATACAGGAAAGGGATTTTTCAATCTCGACAATTCTGCGTACAGCAAGGCAACGTACATGGTGACGTCTGACCAGTCTGCGGAACATGCCCGTGTGATGATCCGCTATGCATTTGCCGGCACCGCGAATCGCGATATGAAAATCACGATTGACAACGGCGTCTATGATGTTGCATTCCCGCCGACTGGCGGTTGGGATAAGTGGGATACGGTCTATATCGATGAAGTGTGGGTTGATGCTCTAGACTTCAAGGTGATTTTGCAATCGACAACGTCTGATGGTGGCCCGAATGTGGACATGATTGCTTTTGATATGGCGAATGTCTATCGTACGGGGTGCAAGGCGGTTCGGCAAAAAACAGGCCCTGTTTCAATCGCTACGAAAAAGCATGCGACAGCGCCGCGCAAGAATAGCTTTACCGTCAATGCTCTTGGCCGAAAAGTGCAGAATGTGAACAACCGCGAAGACTTGAAAAAGTTGCCCAAGGGTTATTATTTCCGCTATTAAAAACGGAAAAGACCAGTTTTTCATTAAACATGTTTCGATGGAGGGGCGAAACGCTTGTTTTTTGTAAAGTAATGTGGACTAAAAATAGTCTGAACTGTGGACAATAATGTATATTTATTAGAGGAGAGAACGGCTCTTTGAGCCTACAGACGAAAGATCCTAACCTCATACCTCAAAGTGAGTTTACGAGCGACCTCATACCTCAAGCCTTGTTATGATCAATATCTTTGAATATCTGAATTACCGCGATTTTTTGAAAGACGCTTACGAAGAGCGCCATGCAAGCGATTGGCGTTTTAGCCACCGTTATATTGCTGAAAAAGCGGGATTTGATTCTTCGATGTTCAATAAGATATTGCAGGGCAAGCGCAATTTGACCGATAGAATGGTCGAAGTTTTTGCGAATATCTTTTGTGGTGACGAACGCGAAAAGTCATATTTTGCCAACATGGTTTCGTTCAACCAGGCAAAAACGCATTCGGAAAGTCGTCAGTTCTTGGAAAAGCTTGTGGCGTCCAAGGAATGCAAAGTTGAAAACTTAGCACGTGACCAGTTTGAATATTTTGACCATTGGTACCATGCGGTTGTCCGTGAGTTGGTGACGTTTTACCCGTACGTGGGCGATGATGCCGCGCTTGGGCTCATGGTGCGTCCGCCGATTTCTGCAAGCCAGGTGAAGTCTTCGATTGCGCTTTTGGAACGCCTTTCGATGATCAAGAAAAATGATGCGACTGGCTTTTATGAACAAACGCAGGGCCTTGTTTCGAGTGGCTTTGAATCGTACAATACGGCGGTAAACGCTTATATCCAGCAGAATCTGGATGTGGCGCAGACCGCAATGGACCGCTTTGATCGCGGTGAACGCAATCTTTCGACGCTTGCTTTTGGTTGCAATGAGGATACGTATAAGGAACTTGTCGAAATGGTCCGCCGGTTCCGTCGTGAAGTGCTTGCGAAAGTGGGGGCATGCCAAAAGCCAAATCGCGTGTTCCAGCTGGGCATGCAGTTGTTCCCGCTTTCGGACCCGTATCCGCCACCGCAGAGGCGTGGGCGCAAGCGCCGCATTCGCGGTGCCGAAATGCAGAATGCATCGATGAGCGACAGTGGGGAAGTCTCTCAAGAAATGACAGATACCACTGTTGAAGAAAAGGAGTGTGAACATGATGAATAATTGGTTATCTGTTGCGCATTCCCGAGTTTTACTTTTGACGAGTGTATGTGCGCTACTTTTTGTGGCTTGCGGCAATGATAAAGTCGCTGGCGGCACGGAAGCGGAATCTACAATTGCTTTGTTTGTCCAGACGGCAGATGGTACGCCGGCGTCGGCTGCACGTGTCCGCATTTTGCCGAATGATTACCTTTCTAGCGGCCCTGCGGAAAAAGCTTGGAACGAAACCAATGAGGATGGGCATGTTTCGTTCGAAGTCCGCAAAGGTCGCTACACCATTGAAGCGCGTAATGTGAATAATTCCAAGGCTTCGGGCGCGGTACATTCCGTGGCTCTCGATGAAACGTCAGATTCTAAAGTGGATACCATAAAGCTTGGCGAACTTTCGTCTATTGAAGGCTTTGTGGTGTTTGGTGAATCGGTGCCTGTTGTTCGCGTTGCTGGCCTTGAACGTTATGTTGTTCCTGATAGTGCTGGACATTTTGTGATTGACTCCTTGCCGCAAGGAAGTTTTGATGTTCAAATTGGTGAACCGCAAGATGTTTATTCGACTATGATTCAAACCGATGCTGGCGACACATTGTTTGTTGATGGCTCTGATACATCTTCGACCATTAAGGTGGTTAAATCGAAACCGTCGACGGTAAGCAATAATCCCGAAAGCGACTGGAGCGCTCACGATACTTTGCTCAAGCAACTTGAGGGCTATGCCGAGGGCACTTTAGGTGCTGCTGGTGCTACCGATCGATCTGGAAAAATTAGGGAAGCCAAAGGCGAAATATGTGTAGTGACAACGACGGATGATTATGTCTTGTTCAAAGATTCGGCGAAGGCTGCATCGGGATCGCTTCGTGAATGCGCTGAAAAGGAAGGTCCCGTTTGGATTTTGTTCGAGAATGATGGAACGTATAAATTGCAGACTCCGTTGCGTATAAAATCGAACAAGACGATTGATGGTCGTGGTCGTGATGTTCGCATTTCGGGTATGGGCATTTTGACGAACGCATCTTCGAACCTTATCTTTGAAAACTTGACCTTTACGGCGCCTTCTATTACGGCACAAGACACGACGAGCCGCCGTGCGCTCTCGATCCATAATTTGTCGCATCATGTTTGGATTGACCATTGCTTGTTCGAGGAATATCCGTTAATAGAATTGGATATCAAGCGTAGCTCGTACGCGGTGACCGTTTCTTGGAGCCGCTTTGAAAATGCGCAGACCGGCATTTTGTTTGGGCTTGAACCGGACATCTATGTGGATTCGCTCCAGACGTTTACGCTCCACCACAATTACTTTGCGAATCTGGATTCACGAGGCGTTGTGGCGCGTTATGGAAAAATGCATGTTTACGATAATTTCTTCGACGATGTGAAATATGCGGGCATTGAATGCTCGGACTCCGCATTGTGCTATATAGAAAATAACGTATTCAATAACGATACCCCGATTTTGGTTTATCGTCTTTTCAATGGAGATGAAACGCCGGATGTCACGACACAGGGCTTTGTCTATATGCAAGACAACTTGTTTGATCGTGTTGTTGAAAGCATTCCGGGTGATGCACAAGGCTTTAAGCCGGATTATAAGGCTGTTGTCGAAAAGGCCGATGCCGAACTTGCCGTTCGCGTAAAAAACGAAGCCGGCCCGCGGTAGTTACATACCCCAGTGGCGTTCGTTTGGGGTAAAATCTTTGACCTTGATTAAAAAGCCGTATTGAAGCGGCAAAAAGTTGCTGTGGGCGAGGAGCCTTGGCATGAACTTGAGCTGCTTTCTGATGCCGATGGTCTGTTCGATTTCGAGACCGTTTTCCTTGGCAAAACGGCGGAAGCTCTTTTTCGTCCAGAACGTCTTGTGGTTGATGTCCAGAACGCCGTAGCATCGCTCGCCTTGGTCCACGCGCACGTAACGGAAATCGCGGAACACGAGAATCTGGAAAATTGTTTCGAGGCTCAAAAAGTTCGGGAGCGAAATGAGGATGTGCCCTTCGGGATTCAGGTGCTTTTTGCAGAAGTTGATCATGTCAACGGGGTCGTTTACATGTTCCAGAACGTCGCAAATGACGATGAGGTCGAATTTGCGGTCTTCGGTGTACTGCTCATAAAAAACATGGTGGTATTCGTTAAAACCGCCTGCAACTTTGTCGGCCGTTTGCATGTCTTCTCTGTTTTCGGGCTCAATGGCGACTTTATAGGCGTCTTTGGGGTAAAGAACGCAGTTTCTGCCGGAGCCGGCTCCGATTTCTAGAACACTTTTAACATCGGGCGGGACGAGAATGGCAATATCACGGCGAACTTTATTTGGGTACATGTTTTTTCCTTTTTGGGGTAATATACAAAATTTTACTATATTTGGGACGCGAACTTTAAAGGAGCTATAATGCTTAAATCTACATTGCAACAGACCGATCCGGAAATCTATAACATTATTCAGAAGGAAGCCGAACGCCAGGAATACGGCATCGAACTTATCGCTTCTGAAAACTACACTTCCAAGGCTGTGATGGAAGCCATGGGTTCCGTCCTCACCAACAAGTACAGCGAAGGTTACGTTGGCAAGCGTTACTACGGTGGTAACGAAGTTATCGACGAAATGGAAGCTCTCGCTATCGATCGTTGCAAGAAGCTCTTTGGTTGCGACCACGTGAACATCCAGCCGCTTTCCGGTT
>CAMZFJ010000148.1 GCA_947306025.1 uncultured Fibrobacter sp. | reverse complement strand
GTTGAACTTGAACAAGCGACCGACATTGTAGCCGAGCACGTAACCGAGGGCGTTATGCAAGAACACCACAGCGAGGATGAGTGCGATAAGCCCCATGCCGTTCGTCAAAAGTTGCGGGCGCACAGTCACGATCACGCCGCCGACAATCAGTGCGAGGCCGATGACGCTCACGGCAGGCATGTTTGCCTGGAATTCCTTGAATCCCGCGCGCTTGCCGAAGAAGTAGTTGCAAGTGAATCCGATGGCAATCGGGAGGACTGTCACGTAAAGGATGTTGAGGAACATGCCGACGGCGTTCACTTCGATGCTCGTGTCGGCAAGCCAAAGCACTAAAACCGGAGTCATGAGCGGAGCGAGGAGCGTACTAGCCATCGTCATGCTCACGGAGTAGGTCACGTCGCCTTTCGCCAAGAAACTCATCACGTTGCTGGAAACGCCGCCCGGGCAGCAACCGACAAGCACAATGCCTATCGCTAAATATGGGTCCAGTCCGAAAATCTTGGTGAGCGTAAATGCCACAAGCGGCATGATGGTGTATTGCGCGACCGCGCCAAGGAAAATGTCGCCGGGGCGTTTCATCAAGTTGCGGACGTCGTCCATGGTAATGGTAAGGCCCATGCTGAGCATGATGATGCCGAGAATGATGGAACTCGTGTTCCCGTGAACCCAGCCGAAGAGCATCGGGGCAAAAAACGCGATAATTGCGCATGCGATGACGAAAAGAGATGTGTATGTCGATAAAAATCGGCTAACAGCCTTGATTAAATTGAGCATGGTTTAACCCTTCTTTTTGAAGCGCCTTAAATATAGGCATATGCGCAGGATGTGGCTAGATGAAAAGAAAACGGCGCTGATTGGTCAGCGCCGTTTTTGATGTATTGAGGTGTAATACGATTTTTTAGACTTTGTCCAAAGCCTGCGTGAGGTCGGCGATGATGTCGTCGATGTTTTCGATACCCACGCTGAAACGGATCAGGTCCGGTGCAACGCCTGCTTCGATGAGCTGTTCGTCGCTGAGCTGACGGTGCGTGTGGCTTGCCGGGTGCAGCACGCAGCTGCGGGCGTCGGCCACGTGGGTCACGATGCAGATCATCTTGAGGCTGTCCATGAACTGGATGGACTTTTCACGGCCGCCCTTGATACCGAACGTGAGAACGCCGCACGGGAGGCCGCCCTTGAACTGCTTCTGGGCGAGTTCATAGTACTTGTCGCCTTCGAGGCCAGCGTAGTTGACCCAGGCCACCTTCGGATGGTTCTTGAGGAACTTGGCGCAAGCGAGAGCGTTTTCGCAGTGGCGCGGCATGCGAAGGTGAAGCGTTTCGAGACCGACGTTCAGGAGGAACGCATTCTGCGGAGACTGGATGGAACCGAAGTCGCGCATGAGCTGGGCAGTCGCCTTCGTGATGTAGGCACCCTTGCCGAAAGCCTTCGTGTAGGCGAGGCCGTGGTAGCTCGGATCCGGTTCGGTGAGGCCCTTGAAACGGTCGTGGTTTGCTTCCCAGTCGAAGTTGCCGCTATCGACGATGCAGCCGCCCACAGCAGTAGCATGGCCGTCCATGTACTTGGTGGTGGAATGCGTCACGATATCAACACCGAATTCAATCGGACGGCAGAGAATCGGAGTCGGGAAGGTGTTATCGACAATCATCGGAACACCGTGCTTGTGTGCGATGTCTGCGAAGCGCTTGAGGTCAAGCACCTTGCCGGCCGGGTTTGCAACGGTTTCGCCGAAGAAGCACTTGGTGTTCGGGCGGAAAGCCTTTTCGATTTCTTCGTCGGAAGCGTCCTGGTCAACGAATGTGCATTCGATGCCGAGCTTCTTCATCGTCACGGAGAAGAGGTTGCTCGTACCGCCGTAAATAGCGGAAGTGCTGATGAAGTGGTCGCCGGATTCGCAAATGTTGAAGACGGCGTAGAAGTTTGCGGCCTGACCGGAACTCGTGAGCATGGCGGCAACACCACCTTCGAGAGCGGCAATCTTGTTAGCGACGGCGTCGTTGGTCGGGTTCTGCAGACGGGTGTAGAAGTAGCCGGAAGCCTTCAGGTCGAACAAGTCGGCCATGTCGTTAGTGGTTTCGTACTTGAATGTGGTGCTCTGATAAATAGGGAGAACGCGCGGTTCGCCGTTTTTCGGCTGCCAGCCGCCCTGAATACATATAGTTTCGATTTTGGACATGTTTTAGAATCCTTTATAAAATTTTTATGTTGTGTAATATAGTTAGATTCTATAGCGTGGTCTAGTAAAAAGTTCTTCGAAAATGTTCGAAAGTTAGAAAGTACGGGCAAAATTAGGGAAAAGTTATAGGTGGTAATAACTTGAAACTATAGCTATCTAATCGATAAAGCGTTCTTTTGGGGTGTAGGATGAAAATGGTAAAAGTTATTATCTTTGAATTAGGTTGTTCTTAGGAATGTGGTAATTTGGTGAAATTATCATAAAATAAATGAACAAAGGAGTTTTATGGTGGAATTTTTAAAGAAATACTCTAAAGATATCCGAATTGGTTTGGTTGTCGCAATTATAATGCTGGTACTGACAAAATTGGGTGGGTATCTTTTGGAATTAGTGATGTTGGCTATACCAAAAATAGGAATTCCTATTTTTGATTTTTTTGTAAATTTGATTTACAAAAGTGCGGCTTCATATTCTTCATCATCGATGATATGGTTTTTTACCGCAATATTTTTTAGTGTTCTTTTTCTTGTTGCTTTTTATATTGCGATGAGGCCTTTTAAAAAGGACGTTGGGGTACAATTGTATGAGTCTGTTGTGCCATGTAAAGAAAGTAATTCTCAAAAAAATAAAGTGGTTCTTTTGATGTCCATTTCTTTTTTTGATTTTTTGCTAGGTCTATTTATTTTTGTCATTCCTGGTATGTATTATTCAAAATTTGAAAAAAATTTGATTGCTATACGACCATATATCGAAGAACAGGAATATAATCTTTTGAAATCAAAATGGGTGTTGATGAAAGGAAAAAATGATTATTTGATTATAGATGAAACGATTACAAATATTAAAAAGAAGAATAATTTAGAAAAATAAGAAAAATACGTTCAGGTATAGAAAAAATCGATTATGGATTATTCAATTGATGTTGATGAAAAAAAATTTGTTTTAGTGACGATATTTTAAATGATGAGTCACCATGTATTTTTGAAATAATGATGGATATTCCGCCAGTATATTATCTTTATAAATATCATAAAAATGATGACTACGAAAAAACGATTGAAATAACATCTTACTATTTTAATCGTATAAAGCTGATTTATTTGAAGCTAAAAGATGATCTATTTCATCTTGAAAAAAGTATTAATTCAAAATTTTTTCTTGCGTACAAAGAATGGTTTGAATTTTCTAAACAAATGATAAGGCGCTCTTTTGAAAATGAAGAAAGAAATTATGACGAAGTAGAACAAAAATTGAATGAAATTATTTCTTTAAGTGAAAACGATGAACTACAAAATATCATCTGGCATAATTTTATGATATTTAAACAGCGGTTTTCTCTTCGTCATGATAATAATGGTTTAAGCATTTTTTCCTATTGGATGGCAAAAAAAAGTTAACGATTTTATTTTCAAGCAAAATGAGAACCATGTAAATTTATTACCATTTCTTGAAAAATCAACTTTATTTAGAAAATTATTAACGAAAACAACTATTACTAGTATTGCAAATTCTGTTCAAAATGCAATAAAAAATATAATAAATCATATTCCTAAGCTGAAAAGTCCAGAAAGTTTGTTTTATGATTTAAACAGATTGTTGAATGAATTATATCCAGATTATTCATTGTTGGAACGGTATCAAAATGATCGGGAAGGATGTTTTGCTATTGCAGTGAATTCGACTTGGAATATAGCGTATGCTTTAAGTGGTTCTAGAGATTTTGAACCTGCATTGGAAAATGTTTTTATTGAAATTGAATCTAAACTTTTTAATAACAATTGCGTGAGATGCTGTGTTACTGGTGAAATGCTTTTTTATATACCCCCTTTTTATACTCCAATTAAATTAAGAGATGATCAGGCCTATAAACCAAATCATTATTCATGTTGCGAAAGAAAAATTTTGGCAAATATAAAAGAAAATGATAATACATTCTTTGTTCGTTGGGCTCCTTGTGAAAAGTGTTGCCCTGCGTTGCTTAATCGTTATGAAAAAATATTTGCATATAATGAAAATTTTAAGGAAAGTAAAATTCATAAGAAAACAAAAGTTCAGGAATATAGAATACATTTGAAAAATATGTTTGTTAGTGAGAAGGCTTGATAGATGGGAAAAATAGAAATAATTGTTATTAATTTTTTTTCTATCTTTCTTTTCGATGAAACCTGCTCCGATTAAAGCCTTTGAATCTTCTGCAACACCTTCTCACGGCCAAGCCTTTTGGCATTTGCTCGCGATTGTGACGGTTGCCTTTTGGGGCACGAGCTTTGTGAGCACGAAGGTGCTTTTGAACCATGATTTTTCGGCGGTGCAAATCTTTACGTTGCGGTTCGTGGTGACGTATTTGCTGTTGCTTGCGATTTCGCATAAGCAGTTCCGCTGCGAAAATTTAAAGCATGAATTGATTTTGTTTGTGTGCGGGCTTACCGGTTGCACGCTTTACTTTTGGGCGGAAAACACGGCACTTTCGCTTTCGCCGAGTTCGAATGTTTCTCTGATTGTCTGCACTAATCCGCTTTTGATTATGATTTTTGGCGGACTCATTTACAAGAGCGAACGCCTTTGCAAACGGCAAATTTTGGGATGCTTCATCACGTTTATCGGGATGGTGCTTGTGGTGCTGAACGGAAAGTTTATTCTAAAACTTTCACCGGTGGGCGACTTGCTCGCGTTTAGCTCTGCTTGCATGTGGACCGTCTATTCGTTGATTCTCCGCAAACTCAATGGCAAGTATTCGACGCTGTTCATGACGCGCAAGATGTTCTTTTACGGTGCGCTTTCGTCGATTCTTGTGATGCTTACTGAAACGGAAAAAGCGGTGCCGTGGCAGAACTTTGCAGAACCCGTTGTGGCGTTCAACTTCCTTTGCCTTACGGTGTTTTCTTCATTGTTTGGTTATCTTGTTTGGAATAAAGTCCTCGAAAAAATCGGGACGGTCTTGGCTAGCAATTACATTTATGGAATTCCGCTGGTGACGATTATTACGGCGGTTATCGCTCTTGGCGAAAATATAACGATTGTGGCTATTGCGGGTGCTGTAGCCATTGTTGCGGGCATGGTGCTCGCAGAATGGAAACCGCATAAAAAACATCGTTAACGTATATTTACAAGCTGTTGCTCTAATACTATATTTTTTGTCGGAAATGCCTTATGCGGTAAAACGCTGTGTCGCGTTCGCCATGGACGTGATATAAGAGAATCCCGTGAAAGCCGGGAACGGTCTCGCCGCTGTAAGGGAGGACGAAACCAGCATAAACCAATGCTCGTCGAGGGTCGTGCGTTCTAAAAACGGAATGTCGGCTTTGCAAAGGCGGGTGTGAAGGGGCTGGGTGTAGAATGATCCCCAAGTCAGAAGAACTGTAAGGCACAACGGGCGCTTGGCGCCACGGGTTGTTAAACGGTGCGAAAGACATCGCTTTGCATAGCCACGCCTTTGCGTGGGTGTTTGACTGCGTACAGTCGTTCTGGCAGTCTCTTGGGCGTTCGCGTGTGCGCGGCCGTACTGCTTGCGAGCGTTTTTTC
>CAMZFJ010000147.1 GCA_947306025.1 uncultured Fibrobacter sp. | reverse complement strand
TGAGCCATGTGGACCATACCGATCACGATACGCAGATTTTCGTGACGGAGCAGGGACTTGCAGACCTTCGTGGCTTGCCGGTCGAAGAGCGTGCCCGCTTGATTATCAAGAATTGCGCCCACCCGGATTACCGCGCAGAGCTTACGGATGTCCTGGAATTTGGCATCAAGCATGCGAAGGGGATCCACTTGCCGCTTGCACTTTCCCGCGCCTTCGAAATGCATACCCGCTTTTTGGAAACGGGCAAGATGCTGTAACCTTTAGTCCCATAAACGCACTACGGTATATCTGGCAAAGCACCTATTTTAGGGTGCTTTGTTTGTTTTTTCTATTGCGAGATTTGTACAAAAGTTATATCTTTATTGTGGGGTGTTTAAGTGGCAAAAAACATGAAGGTAAGGGGGATTTTCTATGAGAGTTTTTTCTCGGAAAGTTTTTCAAGGCCGTGCTCTATGCACCCATATTTTATTTTTTGTTTTGTTCGCATCGCTTCTTGTCGCATGCGGCGATGATTCCGTAAATAGTCCGAATGTCGATTTGAAAGATAGAGGGTTATCCAGCAAAAAGGAAACAAAGATTTCGTCGAGTTCGGTTTCTAAAAAAGTATCATCTAGCAGTGTTAGGCGTAGATATTCGTCTTCGAGTTCTATAAAAATTGAATTGCCGCCGCCTGAAGAAGGTCTCGATGTTATTTATGTGCTTGTAGACGGAAAGGTGACTGGCCAGATTGCCCTGGACTATTTTGCTGCGGGTGCAAAGATTAGCATGGTACAGTTGGATACTGCCAATGCATACAAAGAATCCAAGACCTATTACACGGGCGAAGTTACCAAAAATGGTTCCTACGATATCAGGAACGTTAAGTTGCCGCAGCCTTTTGTGAAGTTCTCTGTTGATGGCTCGATAAAAAATGTTTTGGACGACAAGTATGCAAGCCTTTCGTTTGTTACTTTGGGCGATGTGACTTCTGGAGATATTTTCAATCTGAACATGATGACGACTCTGGAGGCCAATCGTATTTTTGAACTCTTGAGCAAAAAGAGGCTCTCCTTTGAAGCGGCAAAGAAGAAAGCGGCTGAAGAAATTTGGAATATGTTCTATCTCGAATCTTTTGATTATGATGCAAGCGAGATGGTCCATATTACCGATATTAGCGAATCGGGCGCGGCGCTTTTGGCGGCAACGGTATTGCTGCAGGCTGGCGCAAACAAGGATTTTGCAAAGTTCTTTAAATCGGTTGTGGAAGATGTTACGAAAGACGGTAAGTGGGATGACTCGGCTTCACGCCTTTTGATTGCAGATTGGGCGCTCTCGAATGACTTGAATGATGGTTATGTGTCGCTCCGTAAGACTTTGGAAAAACGCTATACCAAGATTGCCGATTTCGAATGGTATCTTAGACATTTCTATTTGACAGAACTTCAGTTCCCGGAATGCGATGCGGAATCTGCTGGCAATATTTTCTATGTCACAAACAAATCGAGCCAGTTTTATGCTGCAAAATACGATGATGTTTCGAAGTCCAAGGAACGCTTTGTTTGCGATGAGCAAAAGGGATGGAAAGCAATCCCTGATAGCTTGAAGGACTTTATGGGTGATGCGACCCCCGCAAAAGATGGCGATGTGCGTCGTGGAGCTTTTACGGGTGAAATCCTTGTGTATGATGGTTCGAAAAAGGAATGGCGCAAGGCGACCGCTCTTGAAAAAGACCGTTATTTTGTCCTTGCTTCAAATGCCAAGACCTTTGTCGATATCCAGGATGTCTACGAAAGCATCAAGGATGATGAACGCGTGATTTTTGTGTTGCGCCATGCGGAACGCGGTGACGATACGAGCAAGAGCGGGACGCTTACCGACAATGGTAAAAAACAGTCCGAAGAAGTCGGCGCTAGACTCAAGAAATTCAAGGAAGATTTTGTGCTTGGCGGTTCTGAATTTTTGCGCGCCCACCAGACGGTGATGTCAATTGCCAAGGGCCGTGGCCAATCTTATGACACGCGCGATACGATTCCGCAGCTGAACGATGATTGGTACACCAAGAATAGCGAAGAAGTTGAAAAGGCTAAGAATGAGTGTGGCGGTGGCTGGGAAGTGACTTCCAAGTACGCTTATACGGGCGCTTATTCGACGGGTGCTAATGCGGCATACTACAATCTCGCTGAACGCTCCGTGGAACTCATCGAGGATGTTCTTCTCAAGAAATACACCAAGGAAAAGTTTGTGCTCTTGAGTTCGCATGACAAGTTGATGGTTCCGCTTGTAGCGTACTGCTCGAATTTGCAGATACCGCTGAAGAAATACGATGGCGGAAAGTGGATTAACTACTTGGCCGGTGTTGCTATTATCATTGACAAGTCGGGAAATCGCCGATATGTCGCTGTTCGCGGTCTCAAGTCTGGGTTCGCGGACTAGAAATTACTAATATTCACCTTATGCGGGTTTGGATATTATTTTTATTGGCGCTAGCTTTGATGTCTTGCGATTCCGTTCGTTACGGTTCTGTACCGTGCGAGGGCGACGATTGCGAGACTGTTTCGTCCGTAGAGAGTTCAGATTCGGAGGAAAAACCTTCGAAGGAAAACCCGCCCAAAGATAATAAGAGTAGCTCTTCTTCGGTGAGCAGTTCATCGCAGGGGGGACATCATCGTCGCACTTCCAGTTCTAGCAAAGATTCAGGCCATTCTTCTGGCAAGGATACTTCGGAAGTCCAGAAGCCATTCAATGATACGACTATAACTGGAACGTTCACATGTCACGATGGCGTTCTTGTTCCAGTTGAATCTGCTGTAGAAACAGAAGACGAAGCGACGGATTTCCGTAGAGCGGGCGTTGCTATTTCGGGCTTTGCAGAGAAGGGACCTTTCCGTTACGGGACTTCGGTCAAGATTGTCGAACTGGACAGCATGAAGCGCTTGGCTGATTCTGATCGTTCGCACGAAACATGCATTGTCACTTCGAATGGCTCGTTTAATTTTGCAAATGTCAATCTTGTATCGCCGTATGTGAGGGTTGAAGCGAACGGCTTTTACATGGATGAATTCACGGGGGCGTATTCGCAGTCTCTGTTGAAGCTCCGTGCGGTTGTCGATTTGTCTAAACGCGATTCGTTCAACGTGAACATGCTTACGAACATGACGGCTCCGCGTGTGATGAAGCTTGTGGAAGATTCAGGCAATAACCAGCCCATCGGGAGCCAGAGCGGACGTGCGTTGACGGATGTGCTCTCGTCTTTCGGAATTAGCCTTGGCGGTTCTGGCGGCGGTGGAGGCTATGGTGGCTTTGGCGGTTGGAACCGCGGTGGTCAGACTTCTACAACGTCGAGCAAATCCGCAGAAGATATTAGCTTGTTCGGTTCGAATGATTACAGTGCGGCACTCCTTGCCGTTTCTGTGATGATGCAGAGCTATGGCTCGGTAAGCGACATGCTCAAGTTTGCGGACTTTGTTGCCGATGACATTCGTGGCGATGGCAACTGGGGCGACAATTCTTCGAAGGCGAAACTTGCCGATAAACTTTTGATGCTCGATGCCGAAGGCGGCCTTGAAAAAATCCGCCAGAACATGGAAAGTTGGAATCTTGGAAAAGTTCCTGATTTTGAAAAATATGTACGTGGCTTTTGGACAAAGACTCATAACTTTGAAACTTGCGGCACGATGAATGCGGGCCAAGTGAAGCATGTTGGCAACAGCCTGAGCCAGTATTTTGTCTCTTACTACGAACAGCCCGATGGACCGAAGATCCGTTTTATTTGCGATAGGACTACCAAGAATTGGCGCGTGGCGACGGACCTTGAAAAGGATACGTATGGCTTGGGTGCCGGCGACTATGATGGACAAATTAAGAATGGCAAGATCAATCAGGACAAGTCCTACATTTATGACCAGGGCAAAAAGACTTGGCGTGAACCGGAACCGGGTGAAATTCTTGAATTCGAAGATGTCGCCGATGTGTTGAAGACTGTTGCAGCTGGTGAAAAAGTCATCTTTATTTTGCGCCATGCCGAACGCTCGGACGATACTGGTAAAACAGGTCACTTGACGAGCAACGGAAAGAAGCAATCGCAATCCGTGGGCGAAAAGTTCAAGGGCGAAGAAATTAGTTTTGCGAATTCGACTTACACGCGCAGCTACGAGACCTGTGAAAATGTGGCAGCTGGTGCAGGATTTGCGCAGCTTGTAAGCGATACGATTCCTGATTTGGATGGTAGCTGGTTTGTGAAAAACGAGTCGAAGCTTGAAGATTACAAAAATTCTGATGGCGGTGGCTGGGTAGTGACATCGGCTTATGCGTATAAAGGAAGCTATAGCGATGCGTTCTATCCGTTAAAGTCTCGCGGTGATGAATTTATAACCGAAGTGGTGAAGCCGCGCTTTGAAAAAGTTTCCAAGGTGGCTGTTTGGATTTCGCACGATATGCTTGTGGTCCCGCTTGCCGCATACTGCACGGAAGGAAAGGTGAACTTGCGCTATTTCGACACGAAACAGTGGATCAATTACCTCGCCGGTGTTGCGGTTATCATGGGTGTCGATGGAACACTCCGCTATGTGCCCGTGAAGGGTCTTGCCTCTGGCACAATGACGATGTAGCGGCGGCTTCGCCGCAGTTTATAGTTCTAAGTTACTAGTTACTAGAAATGTTCCTGTTACAATCTCTAGTAACTACTAACTATTAACTCCATTCTAGTAACTATTAACTAGTAACTAGTAACTAAAATTGCTATATTCTCGCGCGTTGATTTTTATCAAACAGTTCACTTAATTAAACATGGACGCATTCCGATATGAATGATACACTAAAGAAAGCTATGGTCTTTGCCGCAGTGACAACGGTTTCCGCTGCCTTTGCGTCTGAAATCGTAGCTCAACCTGCTGCTTCCCAGGCTGCAAAGGTTGGCCGTTTTGACGAGCAGATTGCTCTGATGCCGGACTCCATTGCCGCTCCGATCAAGGAACAGCTCAAGTGGATGGATGAATCCGCTGTTTTCCAGATTGTGGAAACTCACGGTGGTGGCTATTCCATTCTTTACCATACTTACGAACAGTCCGTTCGTGCCCGTGATATTCGCGATTCTATCGAAAATGCCGGTGGTCACGCTGTCGTGCCTATTGCTAAGGCTAAGCTCGGTAGCGAATATTGCCACGGCAAGATGGAAGGTGGCAAGTGCAAGGGCGAAACAGATACATTCACGATTGGTAAGCTCGTCGAATTCCAGGCTACGGGTCTCATCGTTGTGATGTCCGTTATTGTCGGCCTCTTGATTCTCTGCACTATCATGAGCGCTGTCATGAAGAAGCTCGGCTTCGATAAGATTCCGGCTCCTGCTCCGAAGAAGGCTGCTCCGGCTCCTGCCGCTGCCGCTCCGGCCCCTGCGGTTCGTGCTCCGGCACACTGCGATTGGGATCCGAATGCAAAGAGCATGCACCCGGGCTTCACCAACAAGCAGCTCCAGGCGTTCCTCGGCATTGCCGCTGTCGCCGCTCTCGAAGAACATCCGGGACTGACAAACGAACAGTTCCTCGTTATCGCAACAGCTGCTGCAACTCAGGCTATTGGTCAGCCGTGCCGCGTCACGGCTTACAGAAACATTAACTCCCCTGCTTGGACGATCGTCAAGTAAGGCTAAACTTTTAAAAACTTAACAGGCTTTTAAGCCAGGAAAAATCAAAATGAAGAAAACAGTCCGTATCAGTTTCGAAGGCAAGA
>CAMZFJ010000146.1 GCA_947306025.1 uncultured Fibrobacter sp. | reverse complement strand
GACTCTTGCGCAATTTGGCCGGCAAGCCCGCTCGCCTTGAACATGCCGCCGAAAATGCGGCGAAGGCTGAAAAAGCCGCCAAGCAAGCCGCGCAAAATGCTGAAGGGAAGGTTTCGCAGAAATCGTCAGTCAAGGATTCGCAAAAATCCGAATAGCGTAAAGCGCCGGAGGTATGGATATGTACGAAATTTTGCATTACAGCCCTGAATTAGACCGACGACTCGACCATTTTGTTGAGAAAGAGTCTGTCAATGGCACGTTTTTGCAGACTCGTCGATTCCTGAATTACCATCCGGCTGGACGTTTTACAGATGCCAGTTTTGCTTTGCAAAAAAGCGGGACCATCGTTGCGTATTTTCCTGGTGTTGTCAAGGATAAATCGTTCATATCTCATGCGGGTTCAACTTTTGGTGGACCGATTATCGCAAAAACATTTTATCGTGGTTCTAGACTTGGCGAAATTTTAAAAGAAGCGGATCAATACCTCACAAGTTCTTTCAAGTCGATACGTTTTAAAATCACCCCGGCAATGTTTTCCGAAGAAAGTCCTGACCTTCTAGAATATACTTTAGAACATTTAGGTTATACGCGATACACAGAATTGAGTTCTTTTTGCTCGCTACAAACATCGGTTGATCCTCTGGAAAATTGTGATAAGGAATGCCGTCGCATTTTCAAAAAATCCGAAATTTCGGGTATCAAATTTGGTGATCTTGTAACAACCAAAGATTTTGAGCAATTCTACAGCTTTTTGGAAATGTCTAAATCCAAGTACCATGTGCGCCCAGTCCACACGTTGCAAGAACTTTATGATTTGAAGGATGTTCATATTCCCGATCATATTCGTTTCCGTGGCATTTGGGATGGCGACACGCTTGTTGCTGCTATGATGTTGTTCTTATTTGATAAGACCAAGACAATTCACGCGCAGTATATTGCACCAAATCCTGATTATAAAAAGTTTCAACCAGCAACGGCTTTATATGTACGCGTGATGCGCGAGGCTGCTCTTGAAGGTTATAAACAAGTTTCTTGGGGCATATCTACAGAAAATGGTGGCGAATATTTAAACGAAAACTTGATTCGATTTAAAGAAGCTTTTGGCGCAAAATCTAGCGTGAACGCCTACTACGTGAAATAGATAGAGCTACTTTGGCCTGTAGGTAATCCTAGAGGAATCTCCGAACGAAGGATAATTTGATATGTACGCAATATTGCCTTACAGTCCGGAATTAGAAAAACGTTGGGATCGTTTTGTAATGAATGATTCCGTGAACGGTACATTTCTCCAGACGCGTAAGTTCCTGAATTATCATCCCGAAAGCCTCTATCGTTTCAAGGAATCGTTCGGCGCGTTCCCATGTGTAAACGCTAGACACGAAAAAAGCTACTAGTAACTCAGGATTTGCTTATCCTTTCACTTCTCGAATAAAGTCTTCGTACTCGTAAATGTAATCGCACTCGTCATAATGCTCCGAGGCGAGTACCATGCAAACCGCGCCCGAAGAAAAGTTCTCGATTTGGCGCCAATGCATTGTCGGGATGTAAAGTCCGTGGTAAGAACGGTTCAGTGAAAATTTAGAACGTGTTTTGCCGTCGTCAAGAATAACATCAAAACTGCCGCTTGCGGCAATGATCAGCTGACGCAGCTTGCGATGGGCGTGGCCCCCGCGTGTTGTTCCGCCGGGAACGTCGTACAGGTAATACACGCGCTTGATGTCAAAGGGTATCAGCTCTCCGCCTTCGACAACGCTCAAGTTACCGCGCTGGTCGTGGGCGATGGGGATATCAATCAAACGGGGTTCTTTCAACTGTTGTTCGTTCCATTCCATACCGCTAATATAACAAAACCTTTTTGAGATGAAATGATTTGCCGAAAAATAATCTTACGATTATTATAGGAATACGCGAGATGATTGGTATAAAATTAGTGGCGTAAATAGAGATCGTTGTGAGAATGGAAGCGTCGGCCAAGGTATTTTCTTTGCAGTAGCGTGCAAAACGAGTGTTGCGACGGGCTGCTTGCAGACCGGCATAACCGAGTGAAGCCGCTGACGCCGTAGGCGTCAAAAGCATCAAAGGCGAATGCTGCGGTTGCACTTGTGCAAACATAGCTGAGCCGTAATTGCTGATGCTGAAAGCATCCACTCTGAGCTGGGGCCCCGCCCGCAAGACGTACTTTAATGATTAAAAAATTGATGAAGTGCTGATTCATTCAGCATAAAAACAAGTACTCAAAAAAAATCTCAAAATTTTATGATTACCTCTTGACTTTGAGTCAAAAATTGAGTACATTTGGAATATGGAAAAAACAATTGACATATTTCAGTTTACTCGATTTCGCAAGTATCTGGAGGAATATCAAGCAGCTCGCGTGCAGACGGATCCTGAATTTACCAGGGCTGGAGTGTGTGCGCTGCTCGGACTCCCCAAGACTCGCAGTTACTACAACGATATCGTTAAAGGGAAAAAGCTCACCGCGCGCATGATTCCCAAGTTTGTGGAAGTCCTTGGACTCAACAAGAAAGAGGCCAAGTACTTCGAGACGATGGTGAACTTTGACCAGGCGAAAACGACGACGGAACGCAATGCTTTTTTTGACGAACTCATCAAGCAGCATCCCGATCCGCACCACATCTTGAACGAAGACGCGTATGAGTATTACAACCACTGGTACAACAGCGTGTTGTTTACGGCGCTGGATGTGATGGATGTTTCAGATGACCTTGAGCCAATCCAGAAACGGATTTTCCCGAAGGTATCTGTGGGGACGTTGAAGCGGTCCTTGGAACTTTTGGAACGCATTGGTTTTGTGCGCAAGAATGAAGACGGCTTTTGGAAAAACTGCCGCGAGTCTGTGAGTAGTGGGGCTTACAACAATAACGATTTGGTGCGTCAGTACCAGTTGCAGTGCTTTGAACTTTCGAAGCAGGCTTTGCTCGCGAATGACGATAACCCGTCGGACATGGGTACGTTCACGTTCAGTGTTTCGGACGATGCGTATAAAGAAATTGCCTTGGAAATTCAGAACTTGAAAGCCAAGGTGCGTAAAATTATTACGCAAGATAAAAAAGAAGCGACTGGAGTACACCAGTTGAATATTCACTTGTTCACAAATTTAAAGAAATAAGCCGAGGAGGAATGACTATGATTATTAATAAAATTACAAAGTTGAGCGTTGCCGTGGCTGTACTTGGTTTCGGAATCCTTGTCGCTTGCAGTGATAATAATGTGGCTTCATCATATAGCGAATCGAGTTCGGGAAAGCCTATTGAACAAAAGGGACTCCTTGCTGAATTGGATACGTCGTTAGTTCACAAGAAAATCTCTGGGGAAAATATTTGTGTTGATTCTGTTGATGATGAATTGTACGAAGGCCCAATGCTTTTAAGGAAAAACAATCCCGAGGATAGTGTAATAGCTTGGGGTAGGGTTATGTGCCGTCCGCATAAAGATATTTACTTGTTTATGGATGCTAGGGCTCAAGTGGTTGATGCTAAAGGGAATCCCATGGCGTTTGTGAAGGTTTATGAAGGAGTCTGCGATTATGATGATCCCAAGTGCCAATATACCACAGACAAGGATGGTTATTTCTACATGGACAGCGTCAATTACCTGACGTATTGGGAAAACGATTTTGCTAAAGAGGCTAAATATGCTTATATAGAGGATTTTCGAAATCTTCAATTGCGTGCGCTTTCTGCAGATTCAAGCCTTGGGGCCAATGTTTATTCCAGTTTTTTAAATGCCAGTGTTGTGGCTATTGATGGAAAACTTGTTGCCGAATTGGAAAAAATTGTTGTTGAAACTGTATATTCGGCCAAGGTATATTTGGATTCCCTTTATATAGCGTATGATGAAAATACATCGGAACGTGATAGGGAAAATTTTGATAATTGGAACAAAGGTATAAAGGAAGATCTTAAAAATGGAGAAAAAGTTTGCATAGAAAAGAAAGGTGAAAATGATGAATCTTCTCCGTCGTCGTTCTATCCATGTCAAAGGGTAACGGATGAAGATTATAAGAATGGGTATATGACAATATATGGATTGCCAGAAGGAACTTACAATATTTTAATAGGAGGAACGTATTATGAATTCTCTCCGCTGGAAGTAAAACCATAAATCGAACTTAATATCTTGAAGAAGGAAAATTTTCAGTGTCTCAAATTTGAAAAAACGAGGTTAAATGATTATGATTAAAAATAAAATTTCAAAGATGTACATTGCTTTGTCGGTGCTGGGTTTCGGAATCCTTGCCGCTTGTAGTGAAAATGATGTTGCTTCGTCGTTCAGCGAAACGCAAACAGGCAAGCCTGTTGTGCAATTGGGGCGTCTTGCCGAATTGGATACGTCCATGGTTTACCAACGTATTGATGTTGTGGATCCGTGTTCTGCAAAGACTGTGGTTTTAGACGTTGATGAGCCTAATGCGTTGGCCAAGGCGTCTCCCATAATTGATGGTGATGATAATTTTATCCCAGCTTGTGGCAAAAAAGAAATCGTTCGTTTGTATGTAAATGCAAGAGTACAAGTGGTTGATCCGCGGGGGAAACCGGTAGCAGGAGCTAAGGTTTACGAAGGTTCTTCCGCTTGTGATGATGGCGCATGTCAATACACAACAGACAAGGATGGCTATATCTATATAGATAGCGTAGCTTATCTTTGGTATTTGCAAGGAAGTGTGCAACGGTTCAGTTCTCTCCAGTTGCGAGTGCTTTCGGCGGATATGAACCTTGGAGCCAATGTCTATTCTAGTTTTGCGAACGCTTCCGCCTTGAAGATTGATGAGGTGCCGTTTGCTGAATTGGAAAAGATTGTTTTGGAACCCGTATATTCCGGTAAATTGAGCTTGAATCCTCCTTTCAAGATTTTGAAATTCTATGAATATATGAGTGAAAAAATGAAATGGGGTGAACGCCTGGAAAAGGATATTGAAGAAAAGGCTGAATTGATGGTTTGCGTGTATTCGGAAGATTTTATGGCTGGAAAGCATCCAAATGTTCCGAATTATTATGCTCCTTGTCAAAAGGTGACCGAAGAAGACTATGAAAATGGATACATGGTCATTTATGGATTGCCTGAAGGAAAATATTATTTCGGCATATCTGAACCTGGTGCTTCTGAAGGCTTTGGTGTGTATGAAGGCTTTGAGGTCGTAAAACCCTAGATAAAAATGTATTAGAGGAGGAATGATTTCAGCGGCTGGTTTTGGTCGCTGAAATTTTCATTTTTTGTAATACTTGTGAGAAGTCGGGGCTTGCATGGTGGCGGGCGTGGCGAATTGCGAAAAAAAAATGTTTTAATTGAAATGCGATTGTTTACAAAACGCTTTTTTGCACTTCATTCTATCTTGCGATTGGTCCGCAATTTTTCTAAATTGCCCCGCGGAAATTTCAAAACAGGACATTGAGAATGAACTACAATCCTCTCGCTCAAGCTTTGAATGCAGAACTTTCCGCAAATGGTTGCTGCGTTCTTGACATGCTCTCTGAACAGGGCAAGGCCATTTTCTTCCCGCGTAAGGGTATTCTTGGCCAGGGTGCCGAAGCTAAGGGCTCCGACATCAACGCAACGATCGGTACGGCTCTCGAAGATGATGGTTCTCCGCTCGTTTTGGACTCCGTTCTCAAGTCCTTGAACCTCCCGAAACAGTCTTTCCTCTATGCACCGAGTTTCGGTAACCCGGACCTCCGCAAGGAATGGAAG
>CAMZFJ010000145.1 GCA_947306025.1 uncultured Fibrobacter sp. | reverse complement strand
AGACAATAAATTTGACATAGATTTCATATTGAACATTGGGATTTGAAACGTTAAATGAATCAAAATCTATATCCTCAGCATACTTAACAGACTTTGGCCAAATCTTATATACGAGAACATTTTTACCTTCATGCAATTGAAGTACACCAGATACTTTCGTCGCAGAGTCTCCTTTCAGGACAATAAAATCATGGTCATTGTATTCATCAGCTTCATCCTTTAATACCTTATTCAATACAGCAACCCCACCTAACGGAATCTTTTTTTCTACAATGCTATCAATCTTATTTTTCACCTCAGCAAAATCAGTTTTAAGACTATCATCGAATTCCGATAAGGCAAATTGGACAATTTTACCATAATCGTCAACAACTTTCCCTATTTCACTAAAATTATAATTCACTCCTCGAATTAAAAAAGCATCATTATCCAAAAATGGTATTTTACGTTCATTAAGAGAATTGTAATAATATTCCATCGATAGATAGAATAGATCAATAAAATCATCCAAAACAACATTATCATCAATTTCTGCTTTTGTAATAAAAATTTTCAAATTGTCTTTTTCAACATGGAGCAATAAATCTTTCGTTGCTTCAGCTGTTATTCCAGGGAATTCAAAAAAGAATGATTTAAAAATCGTTTTCACAAACGAGCTATCGCCTTTTTTTTTAAATACAAAGTCGAAATTAACAGATGCATCAAGTTGCATTTTCTTGCGGATTGGGCCAAATTCAACCCATAAGCTATCGGTCGTAAAATTGAATTCAAGTCCAAGCAAATCAACAGATTCATTCACCATAGTGGAATTATCTTTTAAGGATAATAGATCTACTGATTTTTTTACCGAATTTGCAATCATATTCATCTTGATGTTTATTGATGAAAAGAATCCTTCTGTTACCCGTTTATAGCAAAATACAGATTTAGATTTTTTTACACCAATTAAATCCAATTGCAAAAAATCCCCATTTTCCTTGATGTTGTCACGCAAAGAATGCATTATTTTTTTTCTAATCTCATCCGTTGCATTCAAAATTTCTTGAATATTATACCATTTCGAACGAATTCTTATTTTTTGTTTAGGAGAAGAATCAAATAAACTAACGTTCTTTTCTATATATGGGAGTAAAAAATTCTCTTTTAATTTGGGAACAAGAGAGTTTGAGTCGATTACATAAAGATTGGAAGTTTTATTGTTTGCTGGATTATTTTTACAACAAACAATTTTTGGTTTATACGGAGTACCCAGCAGCTTTTTCAAATTATGCCAGTCATCAGACATAGATTTTGGCACCACGTACCCCAAATTTAGTTTAGCGCTATTCACCGCACCCGCAAAAACAAAGGTACAAAAAACAGTAAACAAAACCTTTTTCATTAGATTGTAAAAACTCATGATTCCACCTCGTAACACTTTAAATTTCACACAGATTAATTCATAAAATAGCAAAAACGCTGTTCACATTTCTGCAAACAGCGTTTTATTTTACAAAATAAAAAAAAATTTTATCAAAGAACTTGTGGCCAATCCGGGGCTTTTCTACATCAGTCTCTTACTTAAATTCAACCAGTAAATCGATGGTCAATTTTCCGTCTCGGGAGAATGCGACTTGAGCCTTTGTCGGGAATTCCGCCAGACGTTTACGCAGTATTTTTACCAGCTCCTGCCCGAAATCCGGTCGCAATCCGAAGTCCAGGTCGAACGAGATTTTTGCATAGGCGACCTTTCCCTTGAACAAGTCCCGCTGAACAGCGACCGCTTTTTTCTTGGCATCGAGAAATTCGATTTTGCACAGGCCTTTGGTTCCAAAGACATTTTTCCAGGCACTGTTAAATTTTTCGGCAAAATCCTGCACGTCGCCAAAGCTCCTGCGGTACTTTGCGCCCATGTTTTTCACAAGGCCGTAGCTGTTGTATTTCGTAGTATCCACGAAGACGACACGATCCATTTTCCCGACAACCGCCGCAACGTTTTTGACAGCCTCGCCAATGGAATCCGCCGTCGCCGAACCTTCCACATGGTTGCGCAACTCACGTAGGGCGTTCTCGACGGCATAGACATGGGCTAGCAAATCTTCACCAGTGAACGAGGTAAAACGTTTTAAAGGAACGGGTACATTCCATTCGCCACGGTTAAAATCGTAAGTAAACTTTTCCCTGCCGCCTTTGTTCTTCATGGGCAAAACAACAGAATAGCCAACCTTGAACGAGAGGGAATCAAAATCCACGACCATAGACGGATGAGCCCTCATCACAGAATCTGCATCTTTCGCATTTATACTTACATTGTAGCGGAGCTTTCCATAATTTTCCTCATGACCATCTCCGAACTTGGTATCAAACATTCCGACCCCCATGGAATAAACATGGTTGGACAACGACAAATCCACCTTGTCAAGAATTATAGCGTCATAGACTAGAGTGCCCCCTTTCGCGAGATAAATCAGAATTTTAACATAGACATCGACTTCGGCATCAAAACGTTGTGTATTTTTCATATCCACATCGAATTTCGGGAGATACATCAGCTTTTGGGGCGAAATTTTAAGAACAATATAATTCTTCCCTTCATGCAACGGCACGCCACCGGAAACAGTCGGCAAAGAATCTCCATACAACTTCACAAAATCGCGTTCGTCATATTCCTTCCGCACATCCCGTAGAGTGCGGTTCAATATGGACACTCCGCCCAACGGGATTTTTTTCACGAAAATGCTATCCATTACTTTTTTCGCATCAGAGAGATTTATCTTGTTGTCATCGCCAATAGCACAATCCACGCCATATTCGACAATGTGGAGATACTCATCGAGATTTTCGACAATCTCCCTTATGCTGTATTTACTCTTTCCATAGGAGAATTCCTTTTTTTCAAGAAATGGGATTTCGACAATGTCCAAAGCCCAATAATAACCCTTCAGCGAAAAATACACCTCCCCTATTTCATCTATCAACTCCAGGTTATCCTTCGCCCCATCCTTGGACAGGAAAATCTTGTAATTGCCGTCCTTGATCCGAGCCGGCCAGCCTTTCGTATCCTCGGACGTCAATCCGGGCATTTCCAGGACAAATGACTTGAAATTTGTATTCAGTTCAGGATTCTTCTTGAATTTCGAAATTTTAAAATCGAACGAAACAACAGCATTGAGGGGAGAATCTTTTTTCAGGGGTCCCAAATCCAGATGTACGCTATCCGTATTGAGCTTGAAATCGATGCCCGACAATTTGGCATACGTGTTCGACATGCAAGAATCTTCTTTCAGCGTCAGGAGATCAATGGACTCCACCTTGGAATCGGCATCATGCATCAAGTTGAGATTGATAGACGAAAAGAAATCGGAATACCGTCGAGAACCCATCTTCGAATTCAAGGAATCCATCGTCTTTTTGAGGCCAGGCAAGTCCAACAACAGCGTGTCCTTGTATTCTCTCATATTGCCCTTCATGGCAAGCATGATGTTTGTCCTCACGGCATCGACCTTACCGATTATTTCAGAAACACTATACCAATAATCGCCTACTTTCAAATTTGCACTAGGACCCCAAAAATAAGAAGAGTAAATGGAGAACGTCAAGGAATGACCGCTTTTGACATGCGGAATCTCAAAATTTTCATCAAATCGGGGAATGCTCGAATCCGCGCTGGCGACTTCGAGTTTCAAGGCTGTCGAAGGATCGTTGAACTTCGCATTATTCTTGCAACAGACGATTTTCGGAGTGTACAAATAGCGGTTCCTGGACGAATAGAAATGGTCCAAATCGGGTCTTGCCATGGACGCATGCACATTGCCAAAGCAGAGTGCAAGGACCAACGCACCCAAAAGGCGGTGTGCAAGAAGCGTTGTCGTATTCATGATTCCTTCCTTATAACTTTTATTCTTGACGGATAAAATAGCAAAATAAAGGACGCGAAGGCAAATGCAAATCGCGTCTAAAATAATCGACTGGTGTAAAATCTTAGTTTCAGCGGTTCAGGAGAATGCGTAGCGACCGCTTGCCATGCGGGTTACGGACGATATAGACACCGTTATTGAATCCGGCTGCAACGAGGGAAGATTTTAAATCATCCGTCGAGAGAATTGTACCAAGCTTTTTACCGGAAAGATCGAAAACCTGAAGACTTGCGTGCACGAAATTCAAATCGGCTTCGCGTGGCAATACCGGAATTGCGGTTCTCGACGTATCGCCCGAAGCAATCGAATCATCCGCAACGGCGTACCACTTGGCATTTTCTATGCTTGCGGTCGCATCGGTCGGGGGCGTCGTGAGGTTTGCACCGTAATTTGCAGTGCCAAGCATTCCGTTATCGACCATGCCGTAGAAAATTCCCTTTGAGATTTCCTTATCGAAGTTGTTTTCGAGATCGCCGCGAAGCTGAGCCGTGCCGGACAGTTTCTTGCCGTTTACCGCCCACATCACGCCATAAACCTGCGCATTGTCGGTCACGGTCGTATTCACGATAATCGAAATCGCACCGACTTTAGCCTTGCCGCTAATAGTGCCGCTTACGAGCCAAGCATCCTCTTCGAGCACGGCATCGCCGCTGATGTTTCCCGCAGTCACTAGAGCACGCCCGCGAACTACGGCGTTATCGCTAATTGTTCCGCCATTCACGACAGCAAAATCTTCAATGCGAGCGTTTCCTGAAACTGTACCGCCATTCACGACCGCATCGGGCCCCACATAAGCCGTTGCTGCCACTTTGGCCTTGTTGCTCACGAGACCGCCGCCATTTGCATGCTTAGTATAGCCGCTTGCATTTGCGGGCTTCCAAAAGTCCTTGTTATAGCCTTCCGGCTTGCCGTTCACGACCTCGATCATGTATGGATAGCGGTAAATGCTGTAGTAGAACTGGTCCCACAAAATCGTCTGCATTTCGGTCGGAGTCGCCGTCACGGCAAGCCACAAAGCCTTATCGTTCGCCTTCGTCTCGATTTCAAGATTGAAACCCGTTCCATGCTTCATTTCGCTGTATCGCGGCGTACCGTCTGCACCTTCCGCCACAAGGCCGACAGTCCAACCCGATTTTGGATCGGGTAACTTGTCCGGTGCATAATTGCACCAATTGTACGTTTTTCCTTTGTAGTAGTCGGTATTGTCGCCAAAGCATTTATATCCGCTAACAGTAGGTTTCTCTTGCACGATTCCGCGGAACTTGATTGTCACCTTCCCCGCCGTTTCCGGATAAATGCGCACAAGGTTGTACCCCCAACGCTGCGGAGCCCAGTAAGAGGGCGAAATGTAACGGTCCGCGCACTCCTCGCCTGCGGCACACTCCATCTTGTTCAGCATGGTCACACGCGTATGCCTGCGGTAATTGTCGCCCCAGCTTGCGTCACGACGCGTTTTAAATTCATAATCGCCATAAGACTTTTTATACAAACTCTTTTTTGCCGGAGCGTATTCAAGCGTCGCGTTTTTCATGGCGAACTTTCCGAATTGTTCATTCAACTGTTCTAGCGACCAGCCATAGACCATCATCATCGCGCTAAACGGAGTCTGCTCCATGCGACCATCTTCCCCATCGCGAATCGATTCCATCCAGATGCGGTTGACTTCGTGCGCCCCTTTGTAACCACCTCCAAATTCTTCTTTGAGGTGTTCCAGGAATTGCCAGTTGCAATAACGGTCGCGCGTCGAACCGTAATACAAATACGGATAGTTAATCAGATATTCCGAGCAATGAGCGTCATTTGGATTGTACTGATG